>NZ_JBQKHC010000004.1:0-112629 GCF_052118485.1 Collinsella sp. LCP21S3_C7
ACGGGACGCACGAGGGATACGGGAGAGGGGTCGGGGCGGTCGGCGGCTGCCGGAGCTATCGCCTGCACCCGCCCCGGGGAATGGTTGGCGGACCCGTCGCCCGGGCACGCCTCCGAGGAGGCCGGGGTGCCCGGAACCGGGTGCCCTAGTTCTCCTCGGCCTCCTCGGCGAGGCGCTGGGCGGCCAGCTCGGGGGTGAGGCCCTTGTACTCGGTCTCGCGGCCCTTGGCGCTGACGACGCGGACGACCTCGCCGATGAGCACGAGCACGATGAAGATGATGATCATCGGGACCTTCTCGCCGACCTCGGCGGCGGAGAACGGCACCAGCGTCGCGACGATGGCCAGGATCAGCTCGATGCAGGGGATGGCCAGCATGACCTTCATCATCGCGCCCTTGAACGGGAACGTGAAGATGCGCTCGCGGTCGGGGTCGTTCTTGCGGAGGTTGAGGAACGCCGGGAACATCGGGATGTAGGTGAGCAGCAGGAAGACGACGGAGGTGCCGAAGAGCATCCAGAAGACGCCGTCGGAGATGGCGTCGACGGGAACGAGCTGCAGGCAGAGGACCAGGGAGGCGACGACGGCGTTGACCAGGTTGGCGCCGTTGGGCATGTCGTCCTCGGAGATCATCGAGGCGAAGACCTTGGGCATGTTGCCGTGCTCGGCGGCGTAGCGGGCGACGGAGTTGACGCCGAAGGACCAGGCGGCCATGTTGGCGAACAGGGTGATCAGGAAGGCGATGCAGATGACCTTGAAGAGCACGGAATCGCCCACCATGGTCTGGACCGCGACGATCATGCCGTAGTCGGGGTCGATGGAGTCGGCCGGGATGGCGGCGCCGATGCCGAAGCCAGCGAACAGGTAGATGACGGCAATAGCCACGCCACCGACGACGATAGCCTTGGGGATATCGCGAGCGGGATCGGCCATGTCATCGGTCATGGTGCAGATAACCTCGAAGCCCATGAAGTTGAAGATGATGATGGACAGGTAGCCCAGGGCGTTGGTGTTGGTGAGCTCGGGCAGGAAGGTGGCGGCGGACATGTCGTTCGCGAAACCGTTCTCCATGGCATACCAGATGCCCAGGGCGCCGACGATGACGGCAACGGCGACCTTGATCAGGGCGCCGCCGTTGAGGACCCACTCGGAGTCGGCCGCCTTGGAGCGGCCCATGAGGTAGACGATCCACACGAAGGCGAGCTCGATGCCCATCTTGGCGATCAGGTTGAACTCGACGCCAAAGACCATGCCCAGGATGTCGGGGAACATGGTCGCCAGCGAGGCGATCCACAGGGGGTAGTTGACCCAGTAGTAGTACGAAATGCGGGCGCCCCACTTGTCGCCCAGGCCATCGCGTACCCAGTCGTAAATGCCGCCCTCGCCGTCATAGGTGGTGCCGAGCTCGGCGACGACCATGCCGTAAGGGAGCAGGAAGGTCAGGATCAGGAAGATCCACCAGAAGAACTGCTGGTTGCCAATGGCAGCAGCAGGAGCGGCGGCCTCGCAAACGAAGACGACGCAGATGATGGTCGAAATGACCGTCAGGAAGGAAAGCTTTTTCTTTCCGTCACTCATATTTAATCCTTTGCTCAGTCTTGGACAGATTCGAGGCCCTAAGGTATTAAGGCAATTGCTTGGGCCTCGGTGAGCGGGCGACAGGAGACGAGCATCCACCGCCCGCAAACATGCTTTTAGAAGCCTTGAGGCTTAGAGCTGCTCGAGAGCCTCGAGGGCGGCGTGGAGCTCAGCCTTGGCGGAGTACTCGACACCCTCGTCGTTGAGCGGAGTGCGCTTGCCCAGGGCGGCAAGGAGAGCACGGATGGAGTGCTTGCGGTTCTCGGCCTCGACCCAGCACAGGGAGCGCTCGGGATCGTCCATGACCTCGTCGACGACTTCCTCGCCACGGGTGGCCGGCAGGCAGTGCATGAACTTGGAGTTGGGGCCGGCGAAGTTCATCATGTCCATGGTGACCTGATACTTGGGATAGAACACGTCCATGTAGTTCTCGCCCGAGACCTCCTCGTCGTACAGGCCATACCACACGTCGGTGTAGATGAAGTCGGCGCCCTTGATGCACTCGATGTCGTCAGAGATGACAACCGAACCGCCGGAGACCTTGCAGTTCTCCTCGGCGATGGCCATCATCTGCTTGCCGAACTCGGCGCGCTCCTCGGCGGTGCCAACGTGCAGGCCGCCGTCGGGGATCTGGTGGCCCTTAGGTCCAAACTGGACAAACTTCATGCCGACCTTGGAGGCGATGAACATGAGGGAGACGCAGACCTGGGTGGCATCGCCGATGAAGGCCAGGGTGCAGTCCTCGATCTTCTTGCCCTCGGGGAGGTTCTCGAGCATGGTCATGAGGTCGCCCATCTCCTGCGTGGGATGGTTGAACTCGGACATGCCGTTGATGACGGGCACAGCGGAGCCCTCGGCGAGGCCGACGACGTCCTTGTGACGGTCAACGCGAGCCATCATGATGTCGAGCAGCGAGCCCATAACGCGAGCGGTGTCGCCCAGGGACTCGTGACCGCCGAGCTGGATGGTGCCAGGGCCATAGAACTGAGCATGGCCGCCGAGGTCGGTCATGGCCGTCTCGAAGGAGAGACGGGTGCGGGTGGAGACCTGCTGGAAGATCATGCCAAGGCTCTGGTTGCGGAGCAGGTGCGGATAATAACCGTCAACCTTGATGGCCTTCTTCATTGCCAGGCCAAGATCCTCGATAGCCAGGATCTGCTCTTTGGTGAAGTCGTTGGTGTCGATGAAATCCTTAGGCAGTGCCATATCGATTTCCTTTCCGCCGGTCTTGCCGACTTATTTACTGTGAGGCGCTCGTACATCACACCTCGTGTTGACAAGACCATCATTCACCCGTGTGCAATTTTTACCTAGTTTATTCGGGATTAAAGACCGTTCACGGAGTTACACCCTCTATAAACCAATATAAACCCGCAGGCAGCGGGCTTGCAGGGGGTTTACCGTCTGGAACCGCGAACGGTATACGGCTATGCTATGTCTGGCGTCTAATCCGCAATGGAACGACCGGCTGAGACAAGTATACCCGTGGGATATAGCGGGCTCCATAAGAGTTCAAATGAGGCAGGACGGTGACAAATGGACACGCTCATGTTCTTCTATACCTTAGCGATACTCGTAATCTGTATTGTGACGGCAGTGCTTTCGCTTGCCGCCTACGCCTCGTCCCATCGACGCTTCTTTATCTATGGCAGCGGCGTTTTTATTTGCTACGCCATCGAGATGACCGAGATCTTCTTTTTTGAATACACGTTGCAAAACGAGACTTTTCCGGCCAGCGACTATTACGCAATTACCATGCCTGCGTTTCGGACCCTTGTGGCGACCATTTCACAGGCTTTTATTTGGCTGATTGCCATGGACTTGCTCGATAAGCATTCAAAAAAGCAGTTCACTATCCCCGTCTTAATGTTTTTACTGTTAGAGTCGCTGACTATCGTCGCTGTCCCCTCCGGCCCCATGCGTCAGTGGCTCTACTACACGATGCGTCAGGTATTCCTTGTCTTTGTGGGACTGTATATCTTTTGGACGGCTCATAAGAGTACGGAGGTTGAGCTGAAGGCACGCGTTAACAACCAGCGAAAGCACCTGATTATCGGCGCTATTCTGGTCGGTTGCATCGTTGCCGAGGATTTCTACAACATCCTTGTCATCCCCATGAGTCTGGCACCCTCTTGGCTGCAGCTTTATCTATCCGAGCGCAACTTTAGCGAGAACGTCTTTGCGTGCTACTTTGCGATTCTGCTGATCATCTACTCATACCACGTGCTTTCAATTCGCATGGAGAAGGCGCCCGAGGAAAAGAACGTCAACGATCTTGATCGACACATCGAAGAGCAAATGCCCTTCTATCGCAACGCCTACAGGCTCTCCAACCGCGAGGCCGAGGTTTTGCGTCTGGTTGTGCTGGGCAAGTCGAACCAAGAGATTGCTGACGAGCTATTCCTTGCCGTGGGCACCGTCAAGACCCACATCCACAACATCCTGGTCAAAACCGAGCAGCAAAACCGCACCACGCTCATCCTCCACTTTTGGAAGCGTTAACCTGCCAAAAAGGGACAGGTTTATTTTGGTAGGTTTTATCTGGGCAAACGCCATCCGCCGCAAGAGAGCTGCTTTCCCTTGCGGCGGTCTTCTAGCAGTAAGACCAAGTGAGTAGACTTTTTGCAGGAGGTCGAGCACAGCCCTAAACGCCGCGGCTCTGACCTGCGATTTTATTGAACATTTGTCGCGATGTGCTCGGCATATCTAAATAAGTCTACTCACTTGCATCCGAGACGCACCAGATAGGCAAATAACCGCCGCGAAGGAAGGGTTACGCGGTTTTACCAAACCGCATAACGGCTCGACGCTGCAAGCGCCCCTGAGCGAGCAATCTGACGTTCAGTCGTCGGTCGCGTACAAAAGTACGCTTCCCTCCTCTTTCACGTCACTTTACTCGCTTAGGGGCGCTTTCGCTGACTTATGCTCAACCTACAATGATTCCAAACTGGATGAGTTACTCGCTGTAGCGGGTGGCTATGGCAGCTCGCACCATTCCGGTGCTCATGAGGTAGGTCACCAGGAAGTAGCCACCGTACGCTGCCAGGAAGATCGCGCAGGTGAGGCCCACGGTGCCGCCGATGCTCATATTTCCGAATATGCTCACCAGCTCGATAATCACCTTAAGTGCCACAAAGGAGTGCGCCAGGCCCACTGCCAGCGGGAACAGGAAGAATACCGCCTGCTGCGCCATCACCGAATGGCGAATCTGGCGGTCGTCGCAGCCGATCTGTGCCAGCACACGATAGCTGCGGCTGCCGTCGGCCACGTTGGAGAGTTGCTGGATCGACAGAATCGCCGCGCATGCAACGACCAATACAAAGCCGATGTAGATGGCTAGGTAGCTAATCATGCCGTTCATCTGCGCTGCTTGCGCGTACATCTCGGAGCGTGTGATGAAGATTCCCCACGATCCCGGCTCCTTGCCGTCAACGAGCAGATTGTCGAGCACAGTGTATTCAATGCTCTCGTCTGCCTCGGTCGTATCCATCCCCTGTTTGTAGTTAACGAGCAGGCTACTGGAATACGGCTGCAGATTAAGTTGGGACAACAGCTCGTCGGCAACGACGACGGTACCCGGATTACTGCCCATCGCCGAGTTGGCGATGGCCGCCGTGTCCTCGTCCGACTTATCGGTTGCGGGCTTGAGCGTATGCCCGCCCAAGGTAAGGGCATGGCCGCCGGCCATATACTTGGTGTACAGGTCGATCAGCTCACCGCCCATATCACACGTAAGCAAGTACTGGTCGCGGCCAATGCTCACCGGCTCCTCGCCCATCATCTGACGCAGCTTGTTGTACTGGCTCGCCGGCGTCACAAACAGACCCATCGCATCGGCCTTGCTACCCCCGAACGCCTTGGGAAGCTTTTCGCCCATGGTCTTGCACATCTCACCCGCAGACACCGAAGGGCTCGAACCGCCAAACGGGTAACTTAGATACGAATCGATCTGCACATGCTCACCGGCAACATCGGCGATATTGACCTTCTTGCCGGTCTCGTTGTTGTTGTCCGCCGACTTGTCCTTACCGTGCCATGCGGGGTACAAATCGACCGTTGTATCGGCCAGCACCATGCGATCGGCCTCAGACGGATTGACGTACTCCTTGTAGTAGCCGAGCGTATCGGGCGTGTAATAGACATACGTCTGCGACATATCGGCCGGCGTATAGCGCTCCAGATTCTCGTTCATCACATTGGCAATCGACATACCGCACGTCACCGAGGTGATGGCCAAAAACAGGAGCATCGCGATGACGCCCATCGAAAAGCACACCGTGTTGACCTTGGCCGCAAGCTGGCGCACGATAAACATGTTGAGGCCGCGCCAATACACGCCGCGCAGGCTCTGCAGCAGCTTGATAAGCATGCCCGAGAGTCCCCAGAACAGGGCAAAGGTGCCCACGGTAACCATAGCGGTCGTAATGCCAAACTGGTTCATGGCCTCTTGCAGCTTGCTGTCCGTCGCGGTTAGCGGGAACCCATCACGTAGCAGACGGTAATAGGCCACGCCCACAAGCACCACGCCCACGGCAAAGATGGCAATCGCGATCCAGGGGTTGCGTGTCTTGATGCTCTCGTTGCGACGCTCGGCACCCATAAGCTCGATGAGTTTGGTACGACGCACGGCGCGAAAGTTCAGCAGTAGCGTGAGCACAAACATTACGAGCATGCAGGCAAGGGTCAGGTTGAACGCATGCACCGAGAAAAAGAAGTGGAAATTGGCGATCTGTGTCTTAAAGAGCGAGGCCGTAAAGAACGTCATGAGCTGGGAGAGTCCCACACCCAGCACAATGCCGGCGACAAAGGCCACAACCGATACTATCACGGTCTCAAGCGCCATGATCGTGGCGACGCGCCCGCGCCCCATACCGAGCACCTGGTACAGGCCAAACTCCTTCTTGCGGCGTTTCATGATGAAGTTATTGGCATACACCATCAAAAAGGCCATGACACCGGCCAAAAAGTACGTCAGGTAGCCGAGCATGCTGCCCATAACCTGCGCCAAGCCCTCTTCATCGATTCCGGCGATGTCGACCTGCATCGAGATGGTATTAAAGGCATAGAAGACCGTGACGCCCAGGGTGAGCGTCAAAAGGTAGACGAGGTAGTCGCGGCCGGCGCGGCGGACGTTGCCCCAAGCGAGTTTACAGAGCATCGGAGCCCTCACCGCCCATCATGGCAACGACCTCCATAATGCGGTCGAAGAACTCGCGGCGGTCGGTGTCTCCGCGGCGCAGCTCGGTGAAGATCTTGCCGTCGCGAATAAACAGCACACGGCTCGTGTAGCTGGCGGCAAAGCTGTCGTGCGTGACCATGAGCACGGTGGCGCGCAGGCGGCGGTTAAGGGCCTCCAGGCTCTCGAGCAGCAGGCGAGCGCTCTTGGAATCGAGGGCGCCGGTGGGCTCGTCGGCCATGATCATGGTGGGGTCGGTGACGAGCGCGCGAGCCGCGGCAACGCGCTGCTGCTGACCGCCGGACATCTGGTAGGGATACTTGTCGAGCACCTGACTGATGGACAGGCGCGCTGCCACATCCTGCACGCGGGTCGAGATCTCTGCCGAGCTTGTGCGGGCGATGGTGAGCGGCAGGGCGATGTTCTCGCGTGCCGTGAGCGTATCGAGCAGGTTGGAGTCCTGGAAGATAAAGCCGAGCTCCTCGCGGCGGAACTGCGAAAGCTTAGCCTGCTTCATGCGCGTCACGTCCTGGCCGTTGATGCGGATCGTGCCACTTGTGGCACTATCGATGGTCGACACGCAGTTGAGCAACGTCGACTTGCCCGAGCCCGAAGCGCCCATGATGCCAACGAATTCGCCGCGGTTGACGGTAAAGCTGACGTCGTTGAGCGCGCGGGTCACGTTGCCCAGCGCTCCGTATACCTTTTCGAGATGCACGACTTCCAGTACCGGGGTCGCCATGTGCGTGGTTTGCATACCGAGTCCTTTCTTGCGATTAGTCTACGGCATCTATAGTCGCAAGAAGCCGAGTCGGCTACCATCGATATCGCTTACGCTTGCCTTACCGTTGCGTAAGGTAGGGGTAGTCTTTTTGGGACGGGGCTTTTTTAGCTACCCTATCCGTAGCCTTCGAAGCATGAGGCCGCATTTGACATAGGGCAGCTAAAAAAGCCCCGTCCCAAAAAGACTACCCAAACGAGCTGCCTTGTCATGTGTCGATGTTGAGAGAGGACTCCTGTTGAAGACTGTTCATGTTGCCGCTGGGATCATTCGCAAGGAAGGATCCGATGAGCTGCTTGCCGTGCAGCGCGGCTATGGCGACATGCGGGGACTTTGGGAGTTTCCCGGCGGCAAGCTCATGCGCGGCGAGACGCCCGAGGACGCCGTACGCCGCGAGCTCATGGAAGAGCTGCAGGTAAAAGTCACCAACCTGAGCGATTTTTACACCGTTGAGTATGACTACCCCGATTTTCATCTCTCCATGGAGTGCTACTACTGCTCGCTCGCCGATGAATCCGATGAGCCCCAGAAGCACGACCGCCAGCTCGATATCCGCTGGATTCCGCGCACCTCGCTTGCTACGGTGGAATGGATGCCCGCCGACAAAGGGCTTATCGATGCTCTGATTGAGTTGAAGGAAGATCGGCTTGAGGCCAACGGCGCCGCCGATGACGCCACGCCCAACACGGCCGACAAACCCGCCACCAAACCCAAGCGCGCACCTAAGCGCCGCAGCAAAAAGCGTCCCAAGCCAGGTCTGCTCGACGGCATCGATACCTCGGACCTCTCCGCTGACGAGCGCGAACTGGTGCGCCGTCGCGCCGCTATAAAAAAGTCCATGAAGGGCAACAAGCGCGCCAACACCAAACCCGAGCTGCTCGTTCGCCAGCGCCTGCGGGCAGCGGGCCTTACGGGATACCGTCTGGAATGGAAGGTACCCGGCAAGCCCGACATCGCCTTTCCCGGGCGCAAGATCGCCATTTTCGTCAACGGCTGCTTTTGGCATCGCTGCCCTAAGTGCAATCCGAGCCAGCCCAAGCGCAATGTTGAGTTTTGGGAGGCAAAGTTTCACCGCAACGTCGAGCGCGACCGAGCCGCCATCGACGCGCTTACCCAAATGGGCTGGACGCCCATCACCGTCTGGGAATGTGAGCTCAAGAAAGACCGCATCGACGCCACCATGGAAAAGGTCATCGAACAGGTACGCGCCGCCGCACCGCAGCGCTAACAGCGATCATTCACACGCTCCGCACGTCCGCGCCACAAACCTTAGAAAGCCCTTAAGCTCAAAACCTTTCAAGAGTGTTATTCGATACCTTTGACCTGCGGTTTCATTGTTATATCAAACCTGATTAAGCCTTTCTTTAGTGCTTCTTTGCAGCAGCCGCGGCATAATACTGCCAACGAACGGGACCTAGCAGCACACCCCGTGCGCAACCTTTTGGTGGACATCGAGGAGGCCGCATAAGCATGCATTCTTCCAATGACGCAGCACAGCAGCCATCCCTAAAACATGCAGACCTTTTCTCCTTCCCCCCGACACAGAGAAACGGCCTCCTCGACTCCCCCACCACAAAAGCCAAACGCTCAACCGATCAGAATCTCAACTTGCGAATATCCTTCGATAAGCTCCAAGCATCCCTAAACAAGTCATTCCCCAACCAAGCCCGGGCATACTAACCCCCCATCAACAAAGAAGCCCTAACGCCCCACCAATTTCCGCCCCAACGCCACAAGGGCGATTGAGCAGGGCCGTCTGGAAACGGAAAAAGGCCTATCTCTCAGAACATTCCGCAGGACGGAGGAAGCCCCGCAGCGCGTAGCGCGCAGCGGGGCTTCCGACATGTCCGAGGACGTTCTGAGAGATAGGCCCTTTTCCGTTTCCGGACGGCCCGGTGGGATCAGAGTACCCTTGCTGTTACTCTGCTTTGCCCACAGAGTTGAGGTTGGTCATGCGGATCTTAACCAGCTCGGTGATCTCACGCATGCCCTCCTTGGCCGGCTTCTTGGGATCGAAGCAGGCGGGGTTCTCGGCCATGTAGGCCATGAAGCCCTTGGTGTAGGCCTGACGCAGCTCGGTAGCGTAGTTAACCTTGCAGATGCCGTTCTTCACAGCCTCGGCAACCTGCTCATCGGGCACACCGGAAGTGCCGTGCAGAACCAGCGGCACGTCGACGGCGTCGCGGATGGCCTTGACCACGGACTGCTCGATGTGCGGATCGCTCGTGTACACGCCGTGGCTGGTGCCAACGCCAATGGCCAGCGAGGTGCAGCCGGTGCGCTCGACGAACTCCTTGGCCTCGGCAGGATCGGTGTAGGGGCTCTCGCCCTCAACCGCGGGACCGTCGTCCTCCTTGCCGCCAACCTTGCCGAGCTCGGCCTCGACGGGCACGCCCATGGCGCGGCCAGCGTCGGCGACGGACTTGGTCAGGGCAATGTTGTCCTCAAAGGACTCGTGCGAGCCGTCGATCATGACGGAGGTGTAGCCCGTGCGGAAAGCCTGCATGCAGCGGTCATAGCCATCGCCGTGATCGAGGTGCAGAGCGACGGGCACGGAAGCGCGCTCGGCAGCGGCCTTCACCATGCCGTAGAAGTAGTCCAGACCAGCGGTCTTGATGGTGCCCGGGGTGGTCTGCATGATGACGGGGGACTTGGTCTCCTCGGCAGCGGCCAGAACGGCCATAACAAACTCGAGGTTCTCGACGTTGAACGCGCCGACGGCGTAGTGGCCGGCCTGAGCGTCCTTGAGCATCTTTTCGGTGGTAACAAGTGCCATGAGCGTTTGCTCCTCTCCCTCGCCCGCATCTGGACATCGGGCGTAGTTGTTCACAAGGCGTTTTACCTTGCGTTTTACTGCGCTCATTGTATGAAATTCAGCGGCTTTGCACGTGCGAGATATTGAGTCCATGCAGGCCAATACAGTCGTTTTTGAAAAGTAAACGGAAGGAATCGGAACCGAGTGGGCGTGTTCGATATTGATTTTTGAGCGTTTAGCGTCTTTCTTTTATAGAAAAGATAAGTAATCGAAAGGTGTTTTCTTACTCAAAAAGAAAATGAACGAAAATAGAGTCAACACAATTCCTGCAAATTTAGCCGAGAATGGAGCAAACATGGCCCAAGCTACCAACCGTGCTTTTGCTGACGAGCGCCGTACCGCCATTATGGAAATACTCGAGCATAACGCCTCGGTGCAGGTAGCAGAAATCGCCCAGACCTTTGGCGTGTCCTCCGTCACCGCCCGCGCCGACCTGGACGCGCTCGCCGAAGCAGGCAAGCTGCGTCGCACACATGGTGGTGCCGTATCGCTCCACAAACGCCTGACCGTCTCCACGCAAGATCGCCGCATCAATGTCAACGTCGCCGCCAAGCAGGCCATCGCGCAAAGCGCCATCGAGCTCGTTAATGACGGCGACACGCTGCTCGTCGACTCGGGCACCACGGCGCTCGAATTCGTCCGGCTCCTCGATCAGCGCGACGGCATCACCGTTATCACGGCCGACATTACCATCGCCGATTATATTGACGAGAGCATGCCCTCGGTCGATGTCGTCATGCTGGGCGGGGCACTGCGCAAAGGTCATCGCTATCTGTACGGCCCACTTACCATGCAGGCGCTCCAAATGGTCCACGCCGACCTTGCCGTCATGTGTCCTGGCGCTTTTGTTCCCGGCTGCGGCTTTACGACCGACTTTCCGCAGATGGCCGAGACCAAAGCGGCTATGGTCGGTGCCGCCCGTCAAAGCGTCGCCCTCATGGATGCCAGTAAGGTCAACGGACGCGGCATGTACCGTTTTGCCGAGCTTGCCGACGTCGACATCATCGTGATGGACAGCGACCCCGACGCCGCCGTCGCCACCTCAATCGCCGAGGCCGCCGACAGCGCACGTCCAGCCCTCATCATCGCCGGCGCTTAAACAAAAACCACCACAAAGGGCCTGTCCCTTTGTGGTGGTTTTGCCCGTTAAAAGCGAAATATCGCTACTTGGAAAGCTCGTCGGCGAGGGCCTCGATCTGGGCGCGCGATGTGTCGTTGAGCGATCCCAGCACGGTCACCTTGTTCTGCGCCAGGGTGATGTCCTTCATGCCCTCGAGCTCCTTGGTCATAACCTTGGCAGCGGCGGGCGTCCAGGAACCGGCCTCGACGAGCGCCACGGTGCGGTTCTGGTAGGCATGCTCGGCGAGCGTGTGGATAAAGGTGCTCATGAACGGGAAGATCTCGCCCTGATAGGTGATGGAGGCGAGCACCAGGCGGTCATAGCGGAACGCATCCTCAACGGCCTCGGCCATGTCGTCGCGAGCCAGGTCAAAGACGGAAACCTTCTGGCCGCGAGCCTCGAGCGCTGCGGCGAGCTCCTCGACGGCAGCCTTCAGATGTCCATACACACTCGCATAGGCAATCGTGATGCCCTCGTCCTCGGGCTGATAGCTCGACCAGGTGTTGTAGGTGTCGAGGTAATAGCCCAGATTCTCGGTAAGGACAGGACCGTGGAGCGGGCAGATGATCTGAATATCCAGATCGGCAGCCTTTTTGAGCACGGCCTGCACAAACTTGCCGAACTTACCGACGATGCCAAAGTAGTAGCGGCGAGCCTCGCAAGCCCAGCCCTCGGGATCCTCGATGTCGTTGGCGCCAAACTTGCCAAAGCCGTCGGCGCTAAAGAGCACCTTGTCGGTGGCCTCATAGGAGAAGAGCACCTCGGGCCAGTGAACATTGGGGGCGCCGATAAAGGTCAGGCTGTGGCCGCCCAGGTCGAGCACATCGCCCTCTTTGACAACCATTTTGCGCTCGGGGAAGTCGGTGCCAAAGTAGTTGACCATCATGCGGAAAGCACCCATGCTGGCCACAATCTGCGCCTGGGGATAGCGCTCCATAAAGGCGGCGATACCGGCGGAGTGATCAGGCTCCATATGATGGATGACCAGGTAGTCGGGCGTACGGCCATCGAGCGCGGCCTCGAGGTTGCCGAGCCACTCGTCGACAAAACCACCGTCGACCGAATCGGCGACAGCGATTTTATCGCCCAAGATAACGTAGCTGTTGTATGCCATACCGTTCTCGGACACATCGTACTGGCCCTCGAACAGGTCAATGTCGTGGTCGTCGACGCCAATGTAGCGGATATCCTTGGTGATCTCCATCAGGCAAAGCCTCCTAGATAGACAAAATAACCTGTCTATCATAGCACTTGGCAGCATTCCAACTGTTATCTGCCGGCATCCTTACCGATTGTTATTAAAATACGATAAATCGCCGTTTACCTGCGCAAACTATGAGCGTGGCATCGCCGTGCTATGTCGAATAATGAGCTGGCCGGGAATACGGATAGCAACGGTTTTGCCCGCCGTACCCGCCTCGGGAACCGCGTGCTCAAACACCTCGCGTCCACGCTGATGTAAATCGAACCGAACGGTCGTGAGCTCGTTATGCGCGACAAAGTCGTCGAGCGAATCGTCGACGCCCACCACGCTTACGTCCTCGGGCACGCGCAGGCCGCTATCACGCAGCGCGGCAATCGCGCCATTTGCCATCTGATCGTTTGCCGCATAAATCGCCGTCATGGTGCGATCGTGCTCGGCCAGGTACCTGCCGGCCTCGTAGCCGCTGTTGGCAGACCAGTCGCCCTCGAGCGGCGCCTGCGGCTTAATGTGCTTATGCTCGAGCGCATCCTGCCAGCCGGCGCGACGAAATTGCTCGTCGACCGAGAACGACGGGCCGCCAATATAGCGAATTTGCTCGTGCCCCAGCTCAAACAGATGATCCATAAGCAAGAGCGAGCAGCCGTAATGGTCGGAATCGACCGTGGTCACCCGCGGGTGCGCGTACATGGTAACAATAACCGTGCCAATGCCCGGCAGCGGATCAAACGTCTCAAAATCGGGCGCCATGCGGCTCATGCCGATGATGATGCCGTCCACCGGCAGCGCAGCCATACGACGCGTGGCCTCGGCAAGCGAAAACTCCTCGGTCTTGGACATCTCGACCAGCGTGATGGCGCAATTATGCTCGCGAGCAGCGCTGGCGATGCCGTCGATCATTGAGAGGTTGCCAAATTTGGTGATATCGTTGACGCACAGACCGACCGAATGGTAACGGCCGTCGCGCAGCGAGCGGCCGGCATAACTCGGACGAAAACCGAGCTCTTGCATAGCGGCCTGCACGCGCTGGCGCGTCTGCTCGTTAACGTTGGGCAAGCCGTTGGCGACGCGCGAAACCGTCTGCTGCGAAACACCGGCAGCGCGGGCGACGTCGGCCATGGAGACCGGACGCGTACCTGTATCGTTGGACGAGTGCCTTGCCACAGAATCACCTTCACCCTTGCGAGATCTGAATAGCGTGCATGCCGGCCCGGGCAGAAATACACCCCGCGCCGAGGCCCGCTATCGTCGAACGCATGTTAACGTACTCTACTTTTTCTATCTGTATCTCTTCTGCTTTATAAGTCCATACGGCGGTACCGTTCACGGCTGTAATTCTACCGACTACCGGATTCTCAAAAAGTGACAAGCGATCTGTTATGAGTACGTTAACATAGCCCGTAACGTGCGGCATCGTGAACACTTGGTTCATGCCGCTTCAAGTTGTTAACGTACTCATAGCGACGCAAAACTCACCCGTGCGCGCCAAGGAAAGGACTCCCATGACCACCCCCGACGAAAAGACACTCACCATGCTCACCAAGCTGTTTGAGGAGGAGTTTGGACCCATCGGCGACCGCCAGGTGCTCTACGTGCACGCGCCCGGGCGTTCTGAGATCAGCGGCAATCACACCGACCACGAGGGCGGCCATGTTATCGCCGGCTCGCTCGATGTCGCCGTTGACGGTATCGCCGTGGCAACCGACTCCAACAAGATCCGCGTCGCCGACGAGGGCTATCCTACCTTTGAGATCACGCTCGATACGCTAGATGTTCAGGAGTCCGAGAAGGGCACGTCCGCGAGCCTCGTCCGCGGTATGGCCCACGAAATCGCTGCTCTGGGCGTTGAGCCCCAGGGCTTCGACTTCGCCTTCACCTGCTCCGTCCCCTCGGGCGGCGGCCTTTCGAGCTCCGCTGCTGTCGAGGCGGCGTACGGTCGTGCCATGGAGACGCTCTGGGGCGCACCCGCCATTGAGCCCGTCGCGCTCGCCCAGATGAGCCAGCGCACCGAGAACAACTATTACGGCAAGCCCTGCGGTCTTATGGACCAGGCCGCCGTTTGCTTGGGCGGCCTCGCCTACATGGACTTTGAGGACCAGGCTCAGCCTAAAACCCAGAAGCTCGAATTCAACTTTGAGGATCACGGCTATGCGCTCGCGCTCGTTAAGGTTGGCGCCGACCATGTGGCAGCTACCGACGACTACGCCGCCGTTCCGCGCGAGATGCAGGACATCGCCGCCGAGTTTGGCAAGACACGCCTGTGCGAGGTAAACGTGGCGGATTTTGACGCCAAGCTCCCTGAGCTACGCGCCAAGCTGGGCGACCGCGCCTGCCTGCGCGCCGTTCACTACTGGTACGAGAACGGCCTGGTCGATAAGCGCTGGGCAGCCCTTAGCGCCGGCGACATCGACCAGTTCCTGGTCCTGACGCGCGAGTCCGGTGCCAGCTCCGCCATGTACCTGCAGAATGTCATCGCCAAACTGGGCTCCGAGCAACCTTCCATGTATGCCTTGGCGCTGGCCGAGCATGTGCTCGACGGCCGCGGCGCCGTCCGCATCCACGGTGGCGGCTTTGGTGGCACCATCCAGGCCTTCGTGCCGCTCGACCTGGTCGACACCTTCATCACCAAGATGAACGGCTGGCTGGGCGAGGGCTCTGCCCGCCACTACGCAATTTCTGACAAGGGGGCTTACGCGGCATGGCTGTAATGACTGATGTGCGCGAGGCCGCGCAGGGCCTGATTGAGTATGCCATCCATCGATCCATGATCGGACAGGATGACCGCATCTGGGCCTACAACACCATTCTGGAGTGCATCGGCGCCACGGGTCCTGCGCTCGACATGGCTTGGGCGATGCAGAACGAGAAGCTCTCGCTCTTGCACCCCGATACGCTCCCCAATTTTGACCTGGAGGGCACGCTTGCCGCGCTTTCCGAGGACGCCGTTGCCAACGGCGCTGCCGAGGACACGGCGTCGGGCCGCGACCGCATCGCCATGCGCATCATGGGCGCGCTCATGCCGAGGCCTTCGGTTGTAAACGAGGAGTTCAACGGACGCATGGGCGTCAACGAGCCCCGCGCCGCGACCGACTGGTTCTATGGTCTGTGCTGTGACGCCGGTTACGTACGCCGCGCCGCCATCGCGCGCAATATCAAATGGAGTACCCCCACCAACTGGGGCGACCTGGAAATCACCATCAACCTGTCGAAGCCCGAGAAGGACCCGCGCGACATTGCCGCGGCCGGCGCCGCAAAGAACACGGGCGAGAAGTATCCCGCCTGTCAACTGTGCATCGAGAACGAGGGCTACCCTGGACGCTCCGCCGCAGCCGACGGCGGCGCCCATCCCGCTCGCCAGAACCTGCGCGTTATCCCCATCCAGCTCGACGGCGAGCGCTGGGGCTTCCAGTACAGCCCGTACGCGTACTTTAACGAGCACTGCATTGCTATGAGCGCCGAGCATCGCCCGATGCACGTCGACCGTAAGGGACTGACCTGCCTGCTCGATTTTGTGGACCTGTTCCCGCACTACTTTATTGGCTCCAACGCCGACCTGCCCATCGTGGGCGGCTCGATTCTGTCGCACGATCACTTCCAGGGCGGCGCGCACGAGTTCCCCATGATGCATGCCGCCGAGGTCTCGCAGTTTAACGTGCCCGGCTTTGACCAGGTCAGCGGCACCGTGTTGCAGTGGCCGCTTTCAGTGCTGAGACTGCGCTCGCACGACCGCACCCAGCTGCTCGACGCCGCCGAGAAGATTATCCTCGCCTGGCGCGAGTGGACCGATGAGTCTGTGGGCGTCATCGCGCACACAGCCGACGGCGTGGCGCATAACACTGTGACGCCCGTCATCCGCCGCGTCGACTCTCGCGGCAATGCCGGCGGCGAGATCTACGAGGCCTACCTGGCGCTTCGCTGCAACATCACAACCGACGAGCATCCGCTGGGCGTATTTCACCCGCATGCCGAGTACCACCACATCAAGAAAGAGAACATCGGCTTGATCGAGGTCATGGGCCTGGCCATTTTGCCGCCGCGCTTGGTTCCCGAGCTCGGCGCTGTCCGCGAGCACTTGCTGGCAGCCAAGGCCGATGTCAGTTACGACCTTGCCGGCGCGCTCGAGGGCGACGACCTTTGCCGCAGCCACGCCGCATGGGCCAAGGACGTCTTTGCCCGCCGCGCCGACGAGCTTACGGCGGATAGCGCCATCGACATCCTGCATGAGGAGGTCGGCATGGTGTTTGGCCACGTGCTCGACAACGCCGGCGTCTTTAAATGGGACGAAGCCGGTCGCGCCGCCCAGCAGCGCTTCATTGACTCGCTGTAATGATCCCTTGGGGACGGAGGAAAACGGATCATTTCGTCTTCAAGACAACGGCGCCCGCCGGCAACATCGCCGGCGGGCGCCGTTTTTGGTGCAAGGGCAGCTAACTTGGGACGGGGCTATTTTGACTACTTTGCATCTAGAAGTAGTCAAAATAGCCCCGTCCCAAATTAGCTGCCTCTCATGAGAGTGGAAAATCTCCCACTCTAAGCCCGCTTGCGAGCCCAAAATGGGAGATTATCCACTCTCGTTTTGTTCGGTACGCCGTAACTCTAAAGTTCGGTTACCTCTACGCTGTTGTAGACCTCGTCCCAGCGGTCCATGACCAGATGGCCGGTCTTGGGATCCATGGCGTTGAGCTTGCCGCAGGTATTGGCGGTCTTGAGCACCGTGACGTCGTCGGCACCAGCAGCAATGGCATGCGCAAAACCGGCGATGGTCGAGTCACCGGAACCCGTCGCGTTCACAGCCGCAATCGCGGGCGTCTTGGCGCGGAACGCGCGGCCCTCATGGAAGCCCACCGAGCCGGCAGCGCCCATCGAAACGACGACCCAGGGGATACCGGCAAAACGGTCATCGGCGGCAAGCGCCTCGCGCAGGGCATCGACATCATCAGTCGTAAAGGACGTACCCAGCAGGCCGTTAATCTCGGTCAGGTTGGGCTTTACGAGCTCGGGCTTAGCGTCGGACTCCAGCGCGGCCTCCAGCGATGCACCCGAGGTGTCGAGTAGCACCTTGGCGCCCTCCTCCTCAGCGATCTTGACGAGCTCGGCATAGTAGCCGGCATCGATGCCACGCGGCAGCGAGCCCGAAAGCGTCACAACGTCCGCCTCCGCTGCAAGCTCGGCGAACTTGGCCGTAAAGGCCTCGAGCTCGGCCGGGGCGATCTGCGGGCCGCTCTCCAAAAGCTCGGTCTGATTGCCCTCGTGCAGAATATTCAGGCAAATGCGCGTCTCGCCGGCAATGGGCACAAAGTCGTTCTTGACGCCGTCGGCATCCATGAGCTCGGCCATATAGGCACCCATGTGACCGCCAAGCAGGCCAGTCGCGAGCACATCGTCGCCCAACTGCAGCAGCACACGGCTCACGTTGAGGCCCTTGCCGCCAGCGGTCTTTTCGGGCGTCACACGGTTCACGTCGTCGATGATCAGCTTGTCGAGCTGATAGCGCGTATCAATCGACGGGTTCATGGTAACAGTCAGAATCATATTGAACTCCTGTTTCCGGGGCACGACACGCGCGACCCCAAACATACGATAGCTCGTTAAAGGATCTCGATCTCAAAGCCGCGGGTGACGGTCTCCCCCGGCTTGGCCACCAGGCAGCCGCGCTTGTGCTCCAGAATATCGTCCTCGTCGGAGCAGGTGGACAGGCCGCCCCACGGTTCCACGGCCACAAAGTCACCCTCGGGCTTGCTCCACACAATCAGGTACGGCATATCGGGGAACGTCAGGCGCACGCCCTTGTCCTCGGTCTTCTTGGTCAGCGTAACCACGCGGCTCTCGAGCACGTCAAAGATGGTCTCCGCGAAGTCAAAGAGTTCGTGGGTCAGCGGCAGGTCATGGCCAACCATCGGGTTCTTGCTGCGATGCTCAACATCAATCAGGCCCGTCGAGGGAACGGCAGTGCAGAGGTCGGTGGCCTCACGCTGCTCAAAACGAAGCTCGTAGTCGTCATAGGACTCGCCCTCGTCGAGCGGGCACTTAAAGCCGGGGTGACCGCCCACAAAGAACGGCATGTCCTCGGTGCCCTCATTGGTCACCTCGTACGACACGGCAACCTTTTCCGAATCGATCGTGTAACGAGCAACGATCTTAAACGGATACGGGTACTGCTCGAGCAACTCGGCATGGTCGGCAGAGCTTAAGCTCAGCGCAACCATGTTGTCGCTCTGTTCCTCGAGCTTCCACTCCTGCTTGCGCGCAAAGCCGTGGCGGGCGAGCTTTACCTCGCGGCCGCCCATGGTCATTGCGTGGCCGTCACGAAGGCCACCGCAGATCGGGAAGCAAATGGGGGCCTGGCCCGACCAGACTGCCGGATCACCCTGCCACAGGTACTCACGGCCGTTGGCCGCAATAGAAGTGAACGACCCGCCCGCCGTGCTCAGTGCCACGCGGATAGAACCGTTATCAAGACCAAACTCCATAGGAGCCTTCCCTTTCTTACGACAGCCCACCAAGTCAATAGGGCTGATAGAAAACCGGCCCGCGCCCCCTCACAGAAACGCGAGCCGTCAATTGAAAAGCTGCAGAATGCCGGGTACCGCCAAGAGCGAAGCACTCAAGCCAAGCAAGCAAACGTGTTATCGGAGCAGCTTACTGAACCAGAAAGCTTCGCAACAACAGCGGTAACCCCACAGGTGCCCCCAACGTCAGCGAGCGGCGATCAGGTGCCCCAGGTCGCCGCGAAAGAGGAGCGACGCGTACTTCATGTACGCGAGCGACGGTTTGAGTGGCGAGATGGGGTGCCTGGGCGTCGCGCAGCGTCGACCCGTTACGCGGTTTGGCAAAACCGCGTAACCCCACTAGTCGTGGTATTCGCCGCGGTCCCACTTCTCCAGGAACTCGTCAAAGAAGTGCGGGTCAGTCTGAGCCTCGGCGTCGGCCTTATTGCAAGCATCGATCTTGGCGATCAGGGCATCGTGCTCGGGGGTCTTCTCGTAAGGCTCCTCCAGGAAGGCAAGCATGATGTCGGCCATCAGAAACTCGCCGGTGATCTTGCCACCAAAGCCCACGATGTTGGCGTTGAGCTCACGACGGGCATACAGGGCAGAGGTCATGTCGCGAACCAGGGCGCAGCGGGCGCCGGGAACCTTGTTGACGGCGTTGGTGATGCCGATGCCGGTGCCGCACAGGGCCACGCCAAAGTCGGCCTTGCCGCTGGCAACAGCCTCGCCCACGGCCTTACCGTAGATGGGATAGTGCGTACGGGTGTGGCTGTAGGTGCCGCAGTCGAGCACCTGGTAGCCAGCCTGCTCCAGGCGGTCGGCCAGATAGATCTTCTCGTCCGTAACGATATGGTCGCAACCGATTGCGATGGTCTTCTTCATCAGAACGTCCTTTCGTCTGAATTCACAAGTTGAGATAGAAGTTCGAGTTCTCGGTGGCTCTCGTTAGGCCATCTTGTTGAGCATGTCGACACGGATCTGGTGACGACCGCCGGCGTACTGTGCACGCAGGAACTCGCGGGCGATCTTCTTGGCGACCTCGGTGCCCACAACGCCCGGGCCCATGGTGACCATGCGCGAGCCGTTGTGCTCGCGGGTCATGTAGGCGGAACGCTCGTCGGAAATGTTAGCGACGACCATGCCCTTGATCTTGACGGCGGCCATATAGGAGCCGACACCGTACTTATCGAATGCGAAGCCCTGGGAATCCTTGTGCTCCAGCAGGTCCTTGGCAACGGCGGTAGCGGAATCGACAAAGTCCGCGGCAGGGGTCTCGGAATAGTCGACGACCTCGTGACCATCGGCGATGAGCATCTCCTTGATGGACTCCTTCATCGACATGCCGTCGGCATCGGAAGCGATTACAACCCTCATGACATCCTCCTTGAGAGATACGCAGGTGCGTTGTTTCTGTTTGGAAGTGTTGAATCTCGTTCAGGTCCGGGCATCTGAATGTGCGATTCTTCACTGTTCATGTTTATTTGAACACATTCGAACAGTAACTGCAACAACTTTTTGTTTATCTTTGTTCTTTTTTGAACAAATACCGTTCACGGATGATTGCTGACCGTTTGGACCGGGCGCGGGCGTAGCGACCATGTGTTCAATAAACAAAAGGGCGGCCGAGAACGTGTCTCGGCCGCCCTTCGGCGGTATTCCACGGTATATACAGCTGTTTTAGCTACTAGGACTGCCCGCCCTTCTTGGCATGCTTGGACGGAGTGCCCAGAAAGCGGCCCGTCAAATAATTCGTCGGCCCGGAAATATCAATCCCCAGCAGTGTGTACCCCAGCCACAAAAACGCCGCGAGCACCAGCAATGGGATAACGCACGAGGTCACTATCATCACTATGACACCTTCGATCAGATCGGTCACCTGCTGCACAATCTCATCGGTCATCTGCTTGGCGCCGCTGGTCACCGTCGTGACGAGACCCGAGGCACCGTCGGCAAGCTGTTCAAGCACGTTCTTGGACTCTGCGGACTCAGTCTTTTTCTTGTTTGCTTTGGAGCTATCGCTATCTGCCGCACTCGCAGCGTCAGTCGCCTTTTGCTCGGCCGCCTCGATGCTCACTCGATACGTTTCATCAACCTTCTGCGACACCCATACGCTCGCGGGCACCAACACCATGCTAATTATGGCGACCACCAGCACACGCGTTGCCACGCGACGAATGACCGTGCTCGTGCTCCAGCGTCCGTGAATGCCAAGCGACGCTGCAAAGAGCACCAGCGCAAACGGGATCAGGATGCCCAGGCCAACCGACCACAAAATCGTGAGTAAATATTTCTCTAGGTATAGCACGGCAAGCACGATACCAAGATTACCCGAAAGCTGTGCGAGCTGCTCGGCAACCGGCGTTCCCGTATCGCCCGGCAGCGCAGTGATACCCGCAGATAGGGCGACGCACGAGGTCGTGAGCGCCAATACATTGCCCTTCTTTTGATCGATGACCTCGATGGTGGAGTCCCAAGTCTTGGTATCGGCAAAATGCGGACGAGCCACAAACCCCGACAGCAGCGCCAGTACCACGAGCGCAACGATGAGGCCAATCTGCAGTTTTTTGTTTGCGCACACGACATCGGATAGGCTGGGCTGCAGCTCGGTCACCGTTGTTTGCTCGGTTATCTGGACAGGACGCCCATGAGCCATCTCGCTCGCGTCTCTCTTTTGAATCGATCCGTTGTCCGGCATTTGGATACCTCCTCATTCCGGCCTGTATTGCGGATGGAAGTATACCCACCCAGCGAAAAACCGAACGGCAAGAGGCGCAACAGACTGCTGCATGACCTGCCCGCCATGAAATGGGCCCATCTACTACGTTTAACTGCCCATCCCCGACCATGCCCCGTGGCGTAAAAACAAAACCACAGGTAGAACGCCTGCAGTTTTTCATGAAACGCAGGTGTGTTCGGGGGCACCGGATTAAACGTAGTAGATGGTCCAGTTTCGTGGCGACGCTGCCAACCGATCCCCTGGGGACGGAGGAGAACGGATCATTTTGGGCCGTCAGCCCCTATTTCACCGCAACTTGGAGGAGGACAGAAAAAGCCCTGCCGCGGATAGGGGCAGGACTTTTGGAAGGGGCTTGGTTGTGAGGGCTCGTTAGGCGAGCTTGGCCTCGAGCTCGGCGATGCGCTTGTAGGCATCGATGGTAAAGCGGGCCTGCTTCTCCAAGATCATAGTGGTCATGAGGGTGTCCTGAGCGTGAGCCATGATGAAGGTCATCTCCATCTCGCCGCCGCCGGCCTCCTGCGAAAGCAGCTTGGTCTGCGTGTCGTGGGCGCCGATAAGTGCATCGCTGGCATCCTTGTGCAGCTGTTCGGCCTTCTCAAAGTCACCCTCGCGAGCAGCATCGAGCGCTGCAAGCAGATCGGTCTGGGCGTCACCTGCGTATGCGACAATCTCGAATCCAACCATCGAGATTTCTTCTTTGGTTGCCATATTGCGTTCCTTTCACATATGAACCAACGGAGAGCATCGCGTCCGGGCATCCGCGCTGCGCTGTGTATGACAGAAACATTAACATTCAAACAATAAAGAACAATACAAAACGTAATTTCGAGCTATGAACGGTCACTTTTAACCCGCGAACGGTTTCCAAACCATTTCGAACAATATCAAACATGATTAACGGAAACCCAAACAGGACCGCGCCCTAACGCAAATCGTGCACCGTATCGCCCTCTACGAGCACGCCGGGGATCAGCATGTGCTCCACGCCAGACGCAACTCCCTCGGCGCCGGCGATCTTGTCGACTGCCCACATGCCGACACGCTTGTTGTCAAAGCGCACGGTGGTCAGGCGACGATCGGGCACGATGTCGCCCAGACTATCATCAACCCCCACCACGCTCACGTCCTCGGGCACACGCCTTCCGCGCGACTCGAGTCCGCGAATGCAGCCGTAGGCCATGGCGTCATTGGAGGCATAGATGGCAGTACAGGTCGGATCGTCCGCCAGAGCCTGGCCTGCGGCATATCCACTCCGCGCCGTCCAGTCGCCACGGATGAGTCGCGGCAGCTCAATACCATGCGCGCGCAATGTCTCGCGCCAGCCCTCCTCGCGCTGCATGCCCGAAAGCGAGCGTTCGGGACACGAGATAAAGTGCACGGTCTTGTGCCCCTGCCCCAGCAAGTACTCGACAACCTGGCGCGAACAATCGAACTGATCGTTATCGACCGTTGAACAGAGCGGGTGCTCCAGCATCGTAACGAGCACCGTCTGCATGCCGGGCAGCGGCTCGAAGGTGCCAAAGTCCGCCGGCATGCGATTCATGATCACGACCATGCCGTCTACCGGCAGCGCGCTCATACGCGACGATGCGCTCTCGAGGGTATAGGGATGTCCATCTACTTTAGTGAGGGTGATGGCATAGCCGTGCTTATCGGCGGCGGCGGCAAAGCCCTCCATACGGTCGAGGTTGCCGGTACCGGTAATGTTGAACATTGCGACGCCGACGGTCTTAAACTTGCCGCGGCGCAGCGATCGACCGGCAAAATTGGGGCGATACCCCAGCTCGCGCATGGCGGCACGCACGCGCTCCTTGGTCTCGGGGCGCACGCTGGGTGAATCGTGGACGGTGCGCGAGACCGTCTGTTCTGAGACGCCCGCGAGGAGCGCCACATCCTTAACGGAAACCGATTTTTTAACAGCGGCCATAGGTCGATCTTTCTATGTCAACGATGCCATTGGTGGCACCCTACGCAGTCAAATGAAACGTCTTCAAGTATATCTAACGCCTCCCCCACCATACGCTCACCACCCAAAACCTACCGTTCACCGACATTTTTGCTTCCCCGAACGGCTTTTATCGCCCAAATGTTAACGTTGCCATTGTGTAAACACAGAGCCACCGGGCGGCTCAAACGTTTACGCGCAAGAAATCGACGGTCCGCAGGCACAGGGGCCATCGGTTCGTGTCTTATTTTGTGTCACAAAATGGCAACGTCAACATTTTGGCAACCAAACGTCAAAAGCTACCATCGTTGCTAACCCACCGACTCTTAGGAGCTTTGCATGGAGCAACTCATCGCCACCATCGAAAAGGGCCAGCCCTTTTTCAACGCGATCGCCCGCAACAAGTACCTCAAGGCGATCCGCGACGGTTTTATCTCCGTCATCCCCATCATCATCTTCTCGTCCATCTTCTGCCTGGTAGCCTCGGTCCCCAACATCTGGGGTTTCTACTGGCCCGATGACATCAACAACGCCCTGTGGAAGTGCTACAACTACTCCATGGGCATCCTGGCCATCGCCTGCGCCGCTACCACGGCCAAGCATTTCGCCGACGCCCAGAACCGCGATCTGCCCAAGAATAACCAGATCAACTTTATCTCGTGCATGTGCGCGGCCATCATCGGCTTCTTGCTCCTTTCGAGCGACACCATCGCCACGGATGCCGCCAGCGGCTTCAACACCACCTACCTTGGTTCCAAGGGCCTACTGACCGCCTTCATCGCTGCGTTTGTGACCGGCATCATCTACAAGTTCTTTATCAAGCGCAACATCACCGTCAAGATGCCCGAGCAGGTTCCGCCCAACATCTCGCAGACCTTTAAGGACATCATCCCCTTCTCCGTCTGCATCACCGTCTTTTGGGTCTTTGACATCGTCTTCCGCGCTGCCTTTGGCTTCTGCTTTGCCCAGGGCGTCATCCAGGTGTTCCAGCCCCTGTTCACCGCTGCCGACGGCTACATCGGCCTTGCTGTGATTTACGGCGCCATGAGCCTGTTCTGGTTCGTGGGCGTCCACGGCCCCTCGATCGTCGAGCCCGCCATCGCCGCCGCCCTCGTTGCCAACATGACCGACAACCTGGCTGCGTTCCAGGCCGGCCAGCACGCTTCCGCTGTCCTGACCCAGGGTGCCCAGTACTTCGTCGTCTGCATGGGCGGCACCGGCGCCACGCTCGTCCTGGTCTTTATGTTCTGCTTCCTGGCCAAGTCCCAGGAGATGCGCGCTGTCGGTAAGGCCGCCATCGTCCCCGTGTGCTTTGCCGTCAACGAGCCGCTGCTGTTCGCCGCGCCTATCGTGCTCAACCCCGTCTTCTTTGTCCCGTTTGTCTTTGCCCCGATCGCCAACATCTGGATCCTCAAGATCTTTATCGACTTCTTGGGCATGAACGGCTTTATGTACACCCTGCCTTGGACCGTCCCCGGCCCCATCGGCACCATCATGGGCCTAGGCTTCCAGCCGCTCGCCTTTGTGATGCTCGCCCTTATCCTGGTCGTCGACTTCGTTCTGTACTATCCGTTCTTCCGTGCCTATGACGCCCAGAAGTGCGCCGAGGAGGCCGAGATTTCCCAGGAGGAGCTCGCCGCCAAGAACGCCGAGAAGGCCGCCAAGCTCAACGATGCCTTCCAGGGCAAGGCCGACGCCAAGAGCGTTGCCGCCGGCGCTGCTGCCGAGGCCGTGGAAGCCGGCGCTCCCGCCGCTTCCGCAGCACCCGCTGCCGAGGCAACGGCCACCAGCGACCTCAACGGCAAACGCGTGCTCGTGCTCTGCCAGGGTGGCGGTACCTCGGGCCTGCTCGCCAACGCGCTGGCCAAGGCCGCCAAGGAGCGCGGCATCAATCTTGAAACCGCTGCCGAGGCCTATGGCAACCACGTGGACATGCTCCCCGACTTCGATCTGGTCGTCCTGGCCCCGCAAGCCGCAAGCTACCTGGCCGACCTGCAGAAGGACTGCGAGCGCGTGGGCAACAAGTGCGTCGCCTGCCGCGGTAAGCAGTACATTGAGCTTTCCCAGAACGGCGATAAGTCTCTCGCCTTCGTCGCCGAGCAACTCTCGAAGTAAGTAACGCACAGGGCCAGCCGACCATCCAAGACCGGCTGGCCCTTCGACTTAGACGATTGGATCATCATGTCCGTTAACCCTGCTAGCGTCACCAACCCGCCTGCGCAGTTTCCCGAGGACTTTGTCTTTGGCGGCGCCACTGCTGCCTACCAGGTAGAGGGCGAGACCCGCACCCACGGTAAAGGCAAGGTTGCCTGGGACGACTTCCTGGAGGCCCAGGGGCGCTTTTCCCCCGATCCCGCTTCGGACTTCTACAACCAGTACCCCGTCGATCTGGAGCTGTGCGAGGAGTTCGGCATCAACGGCATTCGCCTCTCCATTGCCTGGAGCCGCATCTTCCCCAACGGCACCGGCGAGATCAACCCCGAGGGCGTGCAGTTCTACCACGATCTCTTCGCCGAGTGCCACAAGCACCACGTTGAGCCGTTTGTCACGCTGCATCACTTCGACACGCCGCTTGCCCTCTTTGAGAAGGGCGACTTCCTCAACCGCGAGACCATCGATGCCTTTGTGGACTTTGCCACCTTCTGCTTTAAGGAGTACGCCGACCAGGTGACCTACTGGTTCACCTTTAACGAGATTTGGGCCGATGCCTCCAACACCTACATCGAGGGCACCTTCCCCGGCGGCGTCAAGGCGCATCTGGCCGAGGCTTTCCAGTGCGAGCACAACATGATGCTCGCCCACGCCAAGGCCGTACTGGCCTTCCACAACGGCGGTTTTAAGGGCAAGATCGGCGTCATTCAGTCGTTGGAGTTTAAGTATCCACTCAACGAGAACGACCCTGCCGACATCAAAGCCGCCAACAACGAGCACGTGTTGCAGAACCAGTTCTTGCTCGACGCCACCTTCCGCGGCGACTACGCGCCCGACACCCTCGAGTGCGCCAACCGTCTGGCTGCCGTCTCGGGCGGCACCATCGAGATCCTGGACGAGGACCTCGAGATTATGCGCGAGGCCGCGCTCTACAACGACTATCTGGGCGTCAACAACTACCAGTGCCGCTTCTTGAAGGCTTACGACGGCGAGAACGACCTGCACCACAACGGTACGGGCGAGAAGGGCACCGGCCGCTGGCGCGTTAAGGGTATTGGCGAGCACGTGAACAAGCCTGGCATCCCCACCACCGACTGGGACTGGATCATCTATCCCGAGGGCCTGTTCGATCTGCTCGTCTACATTAAGCAGCGCTACCCCAACTACAAGCAGATCTTCATTACAGAAAACGGCATGGGCTACAAGGACCCCTACAAGGACGGTTTTGTGGACGACCAGCCGCGCATCGACTACATCGAGCAGCACTTGCGCTGGCTGCTCAAGGCCATGGAGGTGGGCGTCAACGTGGGCGGCTACTTCCTGTGGAGTCTGCAGGATCAGTTCTCCTGGACCAATGGTTACAACAAGCGCTATGGCTTCTTCTACGTTGACTATGAAACCCAGAAGCGCACGCCCAAGGCAAGCGCCTACTGGTACAAGCACGTGGCGCAGACCCGTCGCCTGGACTAGCGGCTGGCGACCAGCGGAATTGCCCCGCTCACATAACCTGTCCCCATTTCTCAGCCGGGGGTGGCACGTCACACGGCGCGCCGCCCCCGGCCTTTTGTTTTTGTTCGGCTGGGGGGCCGTTTGTCTCGATCTGTAACATCTAGCCGAGTTTTTGGTCCCTAGCTGTTACAAATCAAGACAAACCGGGAAGACGGGGCCGAATTGTCTAAATCTGTAACACTAAAACCGGTTTTGGACGTCTGGTTGTTACAGATTGAGATAAACGCACAGGACAATCCTCTCAATCTCGATCTGTAACATCTAGCCGAGTATTTCGGTCCTAACTGTTACAGATTGAGATGAACGAGCCGAGCACGTCTACGCCCGCAGGTTTTTCACGCTGGAACGCTCGATCAGCACGCCCGACACAAGCGTGCGGCTTCTGGAGCTCGGAGCCTCAAGGCCTGCGACGACCTCGTTAAGCGCACGGATGCCCAGCTCGCGGTGGCGAAACTTCACCGACGTCAGAATCGAGTTGGGAATCGTCTTGTAGAGCTCATCGTCGAAGCCGATCACGGACACGTCGTCGGGCACACTGAGCCCTTTGTCACGTAGAGCCATCATCACGCCGTTTGCCATGCAGTCGTTAGCAGCGAGGACCGCCGTGCAATCGGGCTTATCGGCAAGCACAAGGCCCGCGGCATAGCCACTATCCGCATTCCAATCACCTTGCAGAGGCTCGGGCGGCTCAATGCCACGCGCCTCAAGTGCCGCACGCCAACCTTTCATACGACACTGACTCGACAGCGACTCTTTTTTACCAGAAACGAAATACACGTTCTTGTGCCCGCGATTTAAGAAGTACTCGCACGCCATGCGCGCACCGTCCTCTTGATCGTCACTAACGGTAGAGCAGGTAGGATGTTCCATCGGCGTGATAATCACCGTCTTGAGGTCTTTCGGCGCCTCAAAGGTATCAAAGTCATCGACCATTTGACGCAGGTTGAAGATCATGCCGTCGACGGGAAGCTGCGACATCCTGCGCGCCGCTTCGGCAAGGGTCATCTTCTCCCCCGCCCGCTTTTTGATCATCGTGAGCGCAAAGCCTCGCTCTTCGGCGGCATCGGCGATTCCGTCAATCATGTCCACGGCGCCGCCCGACAAGTGGAACAGCACGACGCCGATGCACCCGTAACGGCCCAACTTGAGTGAACGCGCGGCAAAGTTCGCCCGGAACCCAAGCGCCTCCATGGCAGCATGGACCCTATCGCGCGTCGACTCGCGCACGCTATCGGGCTCGTTGATCACGCGCGACACCGTCTTGAGAGAAACACCCGCAGCAATCGCCACATCGTTCATCGAGACGTTTTTCTTGTCCATCGTTGCCACTGCTTCTCCACTCGGTTCTCTATCGCTTGTTTTTTGCGTTCTAGCATACACTACCTGCCCGACTGACAAATCAGCCGTTTATCGGACAATATCGACCGTTCACCCGTAAATCCTTGTTGCTCTTCCAAAAATGTCTTACGTTGTCATTAACGAAATGACAACGTTGTCATTTCGCAATGCCTTCCTTAAGCGGGAAGGTTTCCGGGCAGTCCTGACCATCCATCGACGACCAGTTCCATCCACATGCATCGCGCATCAAGTAACAAAGGAGCTTTATGGACGCCATCGTAAAGATGCTCGAAAAGCATCAGCCGTTCTTTGAGAAGATCTCGAGGAACATCTACCTCCAGGCCATTAAGGACGGATTCCTTGGGTGCATGCCCATCGTCCTCACCTCTTCGATCTTCCTGCTGATTGCCACCCTTCCCGGCGTAGTTGGCATCACGCTGCCCCAGCCGCTCATCGACTGGTGCAATAAGCTGTACAACTTCACCATGGGCGTCATGGGCATCATGGTTGCCGGCACCACTGCCAAGAACTTTACGGCTTCTATGAACCGTCGCATGCCCGCTGGCAAGGTGCTCAACGACGGCTCCACCATGGTGGCCGCCCAGTGCAGCATGCTGCTGCTCGCTGTTACGCAGTTCACCACCAAGTTCGACGGCTCCGAGCTTTCGGTCTTCGATTGCACCAGCATGGGCACGCGCGGTCTGTTCTCGGCCTATATCGCCGCGTTCATTACCGTGTGGGTCTATAAATTCTGCGTCTCGCGCGATCTGACCATTAAGCTGCCCAAGGAAGTCCCGGGCGCCATCGCTCAGAACTTCCGCGACATCATCCCCTTTGGCGGCGCCGTCATCATCTGCGGCATCATCGATGTCGTCGTGCGCAACCTCATGGGCGTTCCGTTCTCCGAGCTGCTTATCAAACTGCTCTCCCCGCTCTTCACTGCGGCAGAGACCTACCCCGGACTCATCCTTATTCAGGCAGCCACCGCGTTCTTCTGGTTCATCGGTGTCCACGGTCCTTCGATTGTCCAGCCGGGCATCGACCCCATCCGTCTTGCCAACCAGGCCGAGAACCTGCAGGTTCTGCTGGCAGGCGGCCACCCCGCCCACTCCCTCACCTTTAACATGTCGCTCGTGGGTGAGTTCGGAGGCACCGGCGCCACGTTCATCGTGCCGCTTCTGCTGATTCTCTTTATGAAGTCCAAGCAGCTCAAAGCCGTCGGTAAGGCCTCGATTGTTCCTGTTGCCTTCGCCGTCAACGAGCCGCTGCTCTTTGGCGCGCCCATGATCCTTAACCCCTACATGCTCATCCCCTTTGTTGCCGCCGGCTGCGTCAATGTGAGCGTTGCCAAGTTCTTTATCGATAACGTGGGCATGAACGGCTTCTCCTTCGTGGTGCCTTGGGCTACCCCTGCCCCCATCGGCATTTTCATCACCACGAACTTCCAGCTTATCGCCTTGGTATTTGTCGCGATTATCATCTTGCTGGACGCCATCATCTACCTGCCGTTCTTGAAGGCATACGATAAGCTGCTCTGCGACCAGGAGGCCGAGCGCGCCGCCGAGCTGGGTCTTGAGTCCGATGGTGCTGCCACCATCGCCGCCAGCACCTCCGCGCCCGCTGTCGAGCAGGCTACCGCTTCCGTCGAGCCGACCGCCGCTGCCGGCGACAGCGAGCCTGTCGCCAATCAGCCCGAGCCCGTCGTCGAAGCATCCGCTAAGAAGGATGTCGACGGCCTGAAAGTCCTCGTCCTGTGCGCCGGCGCTGGCACCTCTGCCATGCTTGCCAACGCCATCAAGGAAGGTGCCGCGCAGACCGGAGAGAACATCGCTTCCTCTGCCGGCGCTTATGGTCAGCACACTGCCATCATGGATCAGTACGACGTTATCGTGCTTGCCCCGCAGGTTCGTAGCTACTACAACGACATGAAGGCCGACACCGATCGTCTGGGCATTAAGCTGCTCGCCCCGCGCGGCAAGGAATATATCGACCTTACCCGCGACCCCGCTGGCGCCATCAAGTGGCTCCGCGAGAACCTCGACTAGCTCCTCCCTCTGTTGGTGCCCGGATCCCCAGTTCGGGCACCTCTCCCTATTCGTACCCCCAGAAAGGATGCCTCATGAACAACCCCATGCAGTTCCCCGACGGCTTTGTGTTTGGCGGCGCCACTGCCGCTTACCAAGTTGAGGGCGAGACCCGCACGCACGGCAAGGGCAAAGTGCCCTGGGACGATTTCCTGGCCGCTCAGGGTCGCTTCTCCCCCGATCCCGCAAGCGATTTCTACAACAAGTACCCGGTCGATATCGACCTGTGCCAGCGCTTCGGCATCAACGGTATCCGCGTCTCCATCGCTTGGAGCCGTATCTTCCCCAACGGCACCGGTGAGATTAACCCCGAGGGTGTCGCCTTCTATCACGAGCTCTTTGCCACCTGCAACAAGGCCGGCGTTATCCCCTATGTCACGCTCGATCACTTCGATACGCCCGAGGCCTTTTACCAGAACGGCGGCGAAGGCTTCCTGACGCGCACGACGATCGACGCCTTTGTCGAGTACGCCAAGTTCTGCTTTGCCGAGTTCACCGAGGTCAAGCACTGGTTTACCTTTAACGAGATTCCCGCGACCGCCGAGGGCAGCTTTATCGTCGGCAACTGGCCGCACGGCGAGAAGTATCGCCTGGACAAGGCCTTCCAGCTTATGCACAACATGATGGTGGCCCACGCCAAGGCTGTCGTCGCCTTCCATGAGGGTGGCTTTGAGGGCGAGATCGGCATTGTCCAGAACCTAGAGCCCAAGTATCCCCTCGACCCCAACAGCGCTGCCGACTGCGAGGCAGCTCGCATGGCCGACGTCATCAACAACCGCTGGGTACTCGATGCCACCTTCCGCGGCCACTATGCAGCCGACACCATGGAGGCTGCGACCAAGCTTGCCCATATCGCCGGCGGCGAGCTCGACGTTCGCGACGAGGACATCGCCGCGCTGACCGCCGCACTCCCCTACAACGATTGCCTGGGCGTCAACACCTACAAGTGCCAGTTCCTGCGTGCCGCCGAGGGCGAAAACGACATCAACCACAATGGCACCGGCGACAAGGGCTCCTCGCGCTGGTTCCTCAAGGGCGTAGGCGAGGCATGCGTGCGCGAAGGCGTACCCACCACCGATTGGGACTGGATCATCTATCCCGAGGGCCTGTACGACCTGCTGCTCCGCATTAAGAACGATTACCCCAACTACAAGAAGATCTACATCACCGAGAACGGCATGGGCTATAAGGACGACTTTGAGGACGGCTTTATCGATGACGCCCCTCGCATCGACTATATGCGTCAGCATCTCGCATGGATCCTCAAGGCGATCGACGGCGGCGTAAACGTCGACGGTTACTTTGTGTGGTCGCTGCAGGACCAGTTCTCCTGGACCAACGGCTATAACAAACGTTACGGTCTGTTCTACATCGACTTTGAGACCCAGGCCCGCTATCCCAAGGCAAGCGCGTACTGGTACAAGAACGTCGCGGAGACCGGCCTGCTCATGGCCTAGTTTCCGCCGCATACCCCCTGTCAGCCGCATGCGAATCCCCCACGGGCTCGCATGCGGCCTCTTTTGTTTTGGCTCGGCCCGAGCAGGTCGTTTGTCCCGATTTGTAACATCTAACCGAATATTTCGGCCCTAGCTGTTACAAATCGAGACAAACAGAACGCCCGAGCAGAAATATCTCAATCTGTAACATCTAACTCGCTTTTAACCGTCTAACTGTTACAGATCAAGACAAAGATGATGGCTGGGTAGACAAAATCTCGATCTGTAACATCTGGTTGGTGACTTCACCCCTACCTGTTACAGGTTGAGACAATTTGATAGCGAAGTCCCCATTTGCGCGTCATATCGCATAGCGCTGACGCGCCGATTCCCCACAATGACAGGGTGCAAAAGTCCTCACACAGCGCTTGCTAGCAATCCTGCAGCGCTAGCTAGCAGATGATCTGCGTATGCTCCTCGATGGCGGCACGGTCCTCAGCGGAGATGCTCGGCTCACATACCACGGCGTCCAGGCTGTCCAGGCGGCAGAAGGTGTAGAAGTCGCGCTTGCCGATCTTGCTGGAGTCGGCGATCAGATAGCGCGAGTCGGCCTTGCTAAAGGCGAGCTGCTGGATGCGGCCCTCTTCCATGTTAGACGTAGACACGTCGCCGTCCAAAATGCCGTTGGCGCCGATAAACGCTGCATCGATCCCCAGTGCGCGCAAGGTATCCTCGGCCGTTGGTCCCACAAAAGCGGCGGTGCGGCGACGATACATGCCGCCCACGAGGCACAGGTCGCAGTCTTCGCGCGCCTCGAGCAGGTTAAACACCGAAAGCGAATTGGTCACAATGCGCAGGCGAAACGCCGGCAGTATCGAGGCCATCTGCTCCACCGTAGTACCCGTGCCCAAAAAGATGGTCGAGCCTTCCTCGATAAGCTCCACAGAACGGCGCGCAATCTGCAGCTTTTCCTCGGCATGCTTGGTGCGCTTTTCGCTGTGCGAGTACTCGTGGCGCAACATAGCGTGGGGACGACCCTGCGCACTGCGGGCGCCGCCGTGCACGCGCTCGATCTCGCCCAGGCTCGCAAGCTCCTCAAGATCACGACGGATCGTCATATCCGAGACGCCCAGTGCATCCGAAATCTCCTTGACCGAGACCGTGCCCTGCTCCTCGAGCAGCTGACGAACTTTATCCTGTCGCTCCGCTTTAATCACGATGAGTCCTCACTGTTCCACGCTCGCGTCAATTCAAACAGTAACGAACAAATTGTATCAGACTCGCGCGCGTCAAAAATGAACGCCCGCACGGCTCCAATCATCACTTTTTTGAGAAAAATACCCCCTGCTTTAGTGGGGTGTAGTGATAATCTCACCTGTTCGCGCTACAGTTTGTCGGAAATACCTCGATGTTAGGAACCAAATGATCACTTCTGAGCTTTTCGGCACCGCGCCGTGCGGTACCCCCGTTCATCGTTACACCCTCAACGGGCCCGAGATCTGCGTTCGCATCATGGACTATGGCGCCACCGTGCTGGGTATCGATGTGCCCGACATTCCCGGCAACGTGCGCGATGTGGTGCTGGGCTTCGATAAGCTCGAGGATTACTTTGACAACCCCGCCTGCTTTGGCGCGACCATTGGCCCCGTGGCAAACCGCACTGCGGGTGCAACGATCACCATCGACGGTACGGATTGGCATATGCCCGCCAACGAGGGCGCCAACAACCTGCACAGCGATCTTGAACACGGCCTGCACAAGCGCGTGTGGGACGTTGAGCTCGACGAGGCCCATAACGCCGTGCGCATGACCACCTCACTTGAGGATGGCGAGTTGGGCCTGCCCGGCAACCGCACCTTTACGGCCGTGTTTACCGTGACGCACACCGGCCGCTTCCGTATCGAATATGGCTGCGAGAGCGACCGCGCCACGTACGTGTCCATGACCAACCACACGTACTTTAACCTTGCCGGTCATAATGCCGGCATGGACTGCGAGCACTTCTTTGTTGCTAACGCTGCCCACTACCTGCCCATCGACGACCAGAACATTCCTACTGGCGAGATTGCTCCGGTCGAGGGAACACCGTTTGATTTTCGCGAGTTACGCCCCGTCGCGCCTGGCATGGAGGCCGACCATCCGCAGATTAAGCAGGCACGCGGCTACGATCACTGCCTGTGCATTGGCGGCTATCAGTACGGCCGCAATCTGCGCCGTGCCCTGCACGTCGAGGAGATGTGGACCGGCCGTGAGCTGGACTACTACACCACCGCCCCGGGCGTGCAGCTCTACACCGGCAACTGGCTAGGCGACGAGCACGCCAAGGACGATGCCAACTACGGCTGGGGCGCCGGCTTTGCCCTCGAGGCCGAGATGTACCCCGACACGCCGCACCGCCCGCTGTTCCCCCAGGGCATTGTGGGCCCGGGTCATCCCTACAGCAATGTGATCGAATACCACTTTATGAGGCACTAAGCCCATAACGCAACATATCGCACAGCAGCGCCCGCCGGCACACCGCCGACGGGCGTTTTTGTACCTAGTTGTAGGCAACCAGGCACATCCCGGCTTGAATGATTGGTGCATTTAACGTGAGAAAAGCCATCAGAACACTTGCGCGGATTTGCGATGTCCCGTATCATAGACAGCCGTTGACGCCTCAGCTGCGTCACCACATGGCCGCCAGCGTAGCTCAGTTGGTAGAGCACCGCTCTCGTAAAGCGGGGGTCACCGGTTCGAGCCCGGTCGCTGGCTCCATCGCACAAGACAGCCGCCTTCGGGCGGCTTTTTTGTTTTCGATTTTGAGTGCGCGCGCCCACCCACGCATCGCCACAGCGTCAGCTCCCCTATTCAAAAACAGAAACCCCGTTAATCGTGATTCCCCTAGGAAAACACGATTAACGGGGTCGTAGCGTGCTTCCCTTAGGGGAAACACGCCATCAGACGAACAGCTCAGTCGGGCAGTTCGCTACTCCTCCCAGTAGGCGTCGGCAAGCAGCTTAAAGCAGATCTTCTTGACCGGCTGTGCGCCATCGCCCGGGAACTCGAGCGTGGGCATGTGCGGCTCACCGGCAACAAACAGCGCAAACTTGTCGTCGGCAAGATCGCCGGCGATCGAGGCGTCGGAATCGACCAGATCGTAGTCGTCCTTCTCGTCAAACTCCTGGACCAGCGTCAGGCTACCCGTAGCGACCTTAAAGGCCTCGCGACCCTCGACGTCGATCTGCAGGTCGTGATAGCGCTGATGCGTCTCATAGTGAGCCTCGGCCTCGGGACGCGTCGTGGGAGCCATGACGTTTGCAAAGACCTTGTCGCCCAAAATCGGATGGCTGCCGACCTCGAGCTCCGCCGGGTCGTTCTCCTCGAGCCAGTCGATCAGCACGTCGAGGCCCTTGAGCATTCCGCGGTACTCCTCGATATCGCCCAATGCACCGTAAATCATCTAAATCCCCTCTCGGATCGTTTCTTTGGCAGCTACTCGGCAAACGCGTTACCAAAGCTGTTGCCGCCCGCATACGTCTCGACCAGGGTAAGGTCGGGAATGAACACGACAGCATCGGCGTCGCGCCCCGGCATAATGCTACCGCACTTGTCGTTGGCTCTAACCACAAGCAAACAACCGATGCCGGAGCCGACGCCCAAGTTCTTACAGCTCGGCCACGACAACGCCGTTGTAAACCTCGTCCCAACGGTCCATGACCAGATGACCGGTCATGGGATCCATGGCATTGAGCTTGCCGCAGGTGTTGGCGGTACGCAGCACCGTCTCGTCGTCCGCGCCGGCAGCGATGGCATGCGCGAAACCGGCGATAGTGGAGTCGCCGGAACCCGTAGCGTTAACGGCAGGAATATCGGGGGTCTTGGCACGGAACGCACGTCCGTTGTGGAAGCCCACGGAGCCGGCAGCGCCCATGGACACGACGACCCAGGGGATATCGGAGAAGCGGGCGTCAGAGGCGAGCGCAGCACGGAGCTCGTCCACATCGTCGGTGGTAAAGCTCGTGCCCAACAAGCCGTTGATCTCGGTTAGGTTAGGCTTGACCAGCTCGGGCTTGACCTCGGACTTGAGGGCAGCCTCAAGCGAAGCGCCCGAGGTATCGAGCAGCACCTTGGCGCCGGCGTTCTCGGCAATGCCCGTAATCTTGGCATAGTAGTCCGCCTCGACGCCGCGGGGCAGCGAACCCGAAATAGTGACGACGTCGGCCTTGCTCGCAAGCTCGGTAAACTTGGCGGTAAAGGCATCCAGCTCCTCGGGGGCAATCGTCGGGCCGCTCTCGAGCAGCTCGGTCTGGTTGCCGGCGTGGAGGATGTTGAGGCAAATGCGAGTCTCGCCCTTGATGGGCACAAAGTCGTTGTTAATACCGTTGGCATCCATGAGCTCTGCCATATAGGCGCCCATATGGCCACCGAGCAGACCGGTTGCCACAACGTCGTCGCCCAGCTGGCCCAGCACACGGGCCACGTTGAGACCCTTGCCGCCGGCGGTCTTTTCGGGCGTCACACGGTTGACGTCGTCGATAATGAGCTCATCGAGCTGATAGCGCGTATCGACAGACGGGTTCATCGTAACGGTGAGGATCATTTTAGCTCCTTATCTCGCGGGCTCCTTATGCCTCGCGATACGAGTCGACAAAACGGGATTACAGAATCTCAATCGTGAACGAGCGAACGACGGTCTCCTTGGGCTTGGCGACAAGGCAGCCGCGCTTATGCTCAAGTACGTCGTCCTCATCGGAGCAGGTCGACAGGCCGCCCCAGGGCTCAACTGCCACAAAATCGCCCTCGGGCTTACTCCACACGATGAGGTACGGGAAACCCTCAAAACTCAAGCGAACGCCCTTGTCCTCGCCCTTCTTGGAAAGCGTGACCTGACGACTCTCGAGCACGTCAAAGATGGTCTCCGCAAAATCGAAGAGCTCATGCGACAGGGGCAGTGTCTTTCCCACCATGGGGTTCTTTGAACGGTTAGCTACATCAATCAAGCCAGTCGAGGGTACGGCGGTGCAAAGCTCCGCAGCCTCGTCTTTCTCGAAGCGCAACTCGTAGTCCGTATAGGCCTCGCCCTCGTCGAGCGGGCACCTAAAGCCGGGGTGTCCACCGATAAAGAACGGCATGTCCTCGGTGCCCTCGTTGGTCACCTCATAGGAAACGCGCACGGCAGCGTCCTCGAGCGTATAACGAGCGACAAGCTTAAACGGGTAGGGATAATCTCTCAGCAGCGCGGCGTTATCCTCCGAAGCCAGGCACATAGCCAGCTCGTTTGCGCTTTGGCTCAGCAGCTTCCACTCCTGTTTGCGCGCAAACCCGTGGCGGGCGAGCTTCACATGATACCCGGAAAACGTCATGGCACTGCCATCGCGCAGGCCTCCGCAAATCGGGAAGCAAATCGGTGCCTGGCCAGACCACACGGCGGGATCGCCCTGCCACAGATACTCGCGACCTCCAGCCTCAATCGAGGTAAAGGAACCACCAGCCGTGGACACCTTAACAGAAATCGAATCGTTGGAGAGAGCGTATTCCATTGCCCATCCTTTCGAACAACTGCTTTTTGCTCACAAGCACCCGTCTCGGCCCTGACCAAAGGACAAACCCGCACGCTCATCGATGTGTCCGGTATCCCAGCCATGCAACGGGGTACCATACAGACATTGATGCAATTACAGCTGGAAGGCCTTCTTATGCGAACCATCATCCTCTACGCCTCGCGCCATCACGGCAATACGAAAAAGCTCGTGGACGCCATCGTCGAGGCACACCCCGAGATCGATACCCTCGACGTCAAGGCGCTCGGCAAAAACGAGTATCCCAACCTGCACGAATATCATCTGATCGGTGTCGCCACGGGCATCTATTACTCCGAGATCGACAAGGACATGGCACGCGTGCTCACCAACGTGCTGCAGCCGCAGGACAAGGTGTTTGGCCTTATGACCTACGGTGGCAAAAACAAGTGGTACGGCAAGGATATCGATGGCATCTGCCGCATGAGGCAGGCCATCTTTATGGGTGTCTACGGCTGCCCCGGCTTTGATACGTGGGGGCCGTTCAAACTCGCCGGCGGTGTCCAAAAGGGACACCCGACCGCTGAGGAAATTAAGGGCGCCGTCGACTTCTTCGACAAGATCGAAGACGAGTATGGCGACATCATCGTCGAAGAGTACGCCAAGCGCGAGAAGCGCCTAGCATACGAGAAGGAGCATCCTGCAGGAGGCCTGGTGGCCGGCGTTAAGCGCACGGTAAAGAAGATCGCTAACAAGCTGTAACTGTGAAGGTACTTTTGAGCGTTTAACCCATGCGGCGGGTCCGAGCAGATTCGGACCCGCCGTCTTTTTCTATCGTTACTCGGTAAAGGCGTTACCGACGCTCTGACCGCCAACATACGTCTCGACGAGGGTGAGCTCATGGTCGAACACGACAAAGTCAGCGTCGCGACCCGGCATGATGCTGCCGCACTTATCCTCGATGTGCACGGAGCGTGCCGGCACCTCGGTTGCCATGCGAATGGCGATATCGGCGCTGGCGATGCCCCAGTCGACAATGTTCTTGACGCCCTGGGCAAGCGTGAGCACCGAGCCGGCAATGCTCTTGCCGTCGGCGAGCCAGCACAGGTTGTCCTTCATGATGACGTCCATGCCGCCACTGGTGTAGCTGCCCTCGGGCATGCCGCCGCAACCCAGGCAGTCGGTGATGAGCACCGTATGCTGCCAGCCCTTTGCCTGCAGCAGCGCCTTGATAGCGCCAGGGTTTACGTGCTTGCCGTCACAGATGATCTCGGCGTAGGTCTCGGGCGTGGACATGGCAGCACCCACAACACCGGGCTCACGGTGATGCAGTCCGCGCTGGCCGTTATAGGTATGCGTAAAGCAGCTGGCACCGGCGTTGATGGCGGCGATGCACTCATCGTAGGTGGCGTCGGAGTGACCGATGCTGGTCACCACACCCTTGGCGTTCAGAGCAGCCGCATAAGCAGCGGCACCGTTGTGCTCGGCCGCCATGGCGCTCTTAACGATGCGACCGCCCGCAGCCTCCTGCCACTGATCGAAGACCTCCTCGGAGGGATCGATAAGATAAGCGGGGTTCTGCGCGCCCACGTGCTTCATGGTAAAGAAAGGGCCCTCCAGGTAGATGCCCTGAATGCGAGCACCGCAGAAGTCGGGGCCACGGCCCTCGTCCGCCTGAGCGATGGCGGCGCAGGCGTCCTTGATCTGCTCGACGCCATCGGTGAACGTCGTGGGCAGCCAGCTGGTGGTACCGCGACGGGCGAGCTCGGTCGAGCTGATATCGATGCCCTCGGGATCGTTATCGGTAGTCGAATGGTTATAGAAGCCATGGATGTGGGTGTCGACCATGCCCGGCGCGATCCACGATCCCGTGTAGTCCTTGATCTCGCAGGAGGGCTCGTCGGCCTGCCAAGCGCCAAAGACGCCGTCCTCGACCATAAGATAGCCGCCCAGTTGCGGGCCTGCCGGCAAGAAGAACTTGTCAGCCTTAATTGCATACGTGCTCATATGTACTCCTCACTTCTAAAGTAGTTGACTGTGGTGATGTTTATACCCAGCTCACGTAAAACAAAAAGCGCCCGCCCGCCGTTACGAGCGGACGGGCGCCCTTACAGGGGGACGCGATTAAGCGGTGAAGGGGTGAATCGTCACGCCCTTGACCACGCGGTTGACCGTGCCGGTGGGGCTCGGCGTGTCGGGCGTGTTGCCCACGCGCACGGAGTTAAGCAGGCTGATAGCCTGGGCAAACATCACGAACGGCAGAGCAAGGTAGCCCTCGGGAAGCGCCTCGTAGCCCTTAAAGGTGAAGGACTCACCCTCGTAGACAGTAGCGCCATCCTGCTGAACGGCAACGGTGTGCTGAGCAATATCGTCGCCACCGATCTCATTGAGGATGTCGATGTCGTACTGACGGGTGTAGGCGTCGTTGTTGACGAACACGAACACGAGGGTCTTGTCGTCGACGAAGGACTTGGGTCCGTGACGATAGCCCATGGAAGTGTCGTAAGAAGTGGCAACCAGGCCGTGAGCGAGCTCGAGGATCTTGAGCTGGCTCTCCTGGGCAAGGCCACCGAAGGAGCCAGAACCCAAGTAGGTCACGCGGCTGAAGTCTCCAGCGAGGTAATCGGCGATCTCGGGCTCACGGGAGATGACCTCCTCGCCCATCTTGGCAATCGTCTCGACCCACTCGGCCTTCTGCTCGTCAGAGGCAGTGTCGAAAATAAGGGTGGCGAGCAGGGTCATGCAGGAATAAGAACCGGTCATGGCGAAGCCCTTGTCGTTGGCGCGCGGAATGAGCAGCGTCAGCGCGTTGGGATCATCGGCAGACTCGACGGCGAGCTTGCCCTCGGGAGCGCAGGTGATGTTGAGGAATTTGACGTTGTGGACAAGCTCCTTGGCAACGGCAACGGCGGCAAGGCTCTCGGGGCTGTTGCCAGAGCGGGCAAAGGAAACCACGAGCGTGGGATCCTCGGCACGCAGGAAGTCGCGCGGGGCGCTCACGATGTCGGTCGTGGCAATGGGCTTAAAGTCGTAGAGATCAGTGTTGCCAGCGTGACGCAGGTACGGGGCGCAGGTATCGCCAACGTAGTCAGACGTACCGGCACCGGTGAAGACAACGGACAGACGGCCCTCGCCCATAGCGCGAGCCTCGGCCAGAAAGGCCTCGATGGCCTCCTTGTTCTCACGATAGATGTTGAGCGTATCACGCCAAAGCTCGGGCTGCTGAGCAATCTCGGCCGTGGTGATCTGGGCGCCGAGCTCGGTGAGCTCCTCGACACTCTTCTCGAACATTTCTAATACCTCTCTCTAGAAGTAATCCTCTGACGTGCAATTATACACTTCGGTTGGTTATCTGGTAGTAACCAGTTAAATGCAAGGAATCACCATATGGAAACGATGCGAACACTAGTTGCTACGCTGGTGGTAAACCTTGTATTTAAACTGATCGGCACGAGCAACCGAGAGCGTATACTCCACAACCTCGTTTGACTCGTTATACGTAGTCCTGACCAAATCGAGCACAGGCGACCCCTCGACAATTGCCAAAAGGTGGGCATCGGTGGGACGGGCTATGCTCGCATAGAACTCCTCTTCGGCCACGCGAATCTTTTGCTGAAAGTCCTGCTCAATCACATCGTAAAGCGGCTTACTCTCCAGCAGTGGTCGCTTTAGGGACAGAAATTGACGAACCGGCAGATAGCTGCGTTCGACCATCATGGGCATGTTGTCGGCAGAACGAAGGCGCTTGAGCTTAAAAACGCGATCACCGATATGCAATCCCATATGCTCGGCTAGATTCTTATCGGCCTCCATCTCGCAAAACTCGAGAATCGTGGTCTCGGGGTCACGACCCATCGCGCGCATCTGTTCGGTAAAGCTGTAGGACTGCATAAGATTGGTTGCCTTTGCCGAACGGTCGGTCACAAAGGTACCGCGACCGTGCTGCCGAACCACCAGTCCTAAACGCTCCAGTTCCTGCAGAGCCAAGCGTACCGTGGTGCGCGAGAGACCATAGCGCTCCGAAAGTTCGCGCTCGGAAGGAATCATGTCACCGGCGCGATATTCATGGTCAATCTTTTCGGTCAGAATATCGACCAGCTGATCGTACAGCGGTTGCTTACGCGCCCCGATCGCCATCCTATCCTCCCATTTTCTCAAACTCGGCTACTACCTTGGGTGGTTAACATTATCTGTCTGCTACATCCGAATCATCAAGAAAACAAAAGCCGCGCGCTCTTTCGAGCACGCGGCTTTTAACATACACATGGCTTAAGGGGTCGGGGTGTGAGCCGCGTAGGGACACACCCCTCAAGCTAGAGCCTTACCAGATGCTCGGCCAGAGACCAAGCGGGCCAGCGCCCAGGATGCCCAGGACGAAGAGCAGCAGAATGCCCTTGGTCGGGGTCCAGCTGTGCTTAGCGAACATGTAGTAAAGCAGCAGCGTAAGCATAAGCGGGACGAGTTTCGGGACGATGGTGTTGAGGGTGTCGGCAACAGAGAAGTTGACCGGATCCTCGGTAACGGTGCCGTAGGTCACGGACTCCATGCCGTTGCCCAGATCGGTGACGCCGCACTCGACAGCGTTGCCGTCGGCATCGGAAGCGGTGAGGGCGTTGCCGTCCTTATCGGTCATGGCAATGGTACCGGCCTCAGCGGTCTCGGTATCGATGCCCTCCATACCGGTGAAGTTCTCGGCCTCCTTCTCGGAGACGATCACGGTAGTAGCGGAGAGGCCACGGGTGGTGCCGTTGGGAATCTGAAGGTTGATCTGGGTGCCACCCATGGTGACGACCAGGCAACCGACGACGAAGACGCCCATGATGGAAGCGGCGCGCGTGAAGGCCTGCATGTTGGCGGTCAGAGCGTCTATAGCGCTGGTGCCAAGCTTGTAGGACCAGTTCATGAGCCAGAAGCGCAGTGCGAACTGGACGGCGTTGAAGATCACCAGGAAGATGATCGGCGCAGCGGCGTTGCCGTTGATGGCCATGTTGGAGGTGATGCCAGCCGTGATAGGCACAAGCGTCAGCCAGAACAGGGCGTCACCGATACCACCGAGCGGGCCCATTGCGGCGACGCGGACGGCGCGAATCGTGGGGATGTCAACCTTGTTCTGCTCGAGCGAAAGCACGATGCCCATAACAAAGGTGACGAGGAACGGGTGAGTGTTGAAGAACTCCAGGTTGTGGCTCATGGAAGCCGCGAGGTCGTTCTTGTTGGTGTGGATCTTCTCCAGACCGGGGATGATGGAGTAGAGCCAGCCAGCGGCCTGCATACGCTCGTAGTTGAACGAGGCCTGCAGGAAGCAGGAGCGCCAAGCCATCTTGTTGAGGGTCTTCTGGTCGAGCTGCGGAGCAGGAGTGAGATCCTCGTAGTGCTCCGGGATCACATACTCATTAGATGCCATCTTCGAAGTCACCTCCGTCAGAAACAGCTGCACCCTTCAGCTCGGTCTGCTGCTGGAAGTCCCAGAAAGCAATGCCGAAGCCGATGAGAGCGAGGATGAGCAGGGCAGGAGTTGCCAGAGAATCGTTGGCAACGGTGATGATCGCGAGGCCAAAGCCCATGAGGAAGAAGCCCCACATATCGCGGTTCATCATAACCTTGAGCAGGACGGCGAAGCCGACGAAGCGCATCATGCCGCCTGCAGCGGAGAGACCGGTCTGCAGCCAAGCCGGGATGGCGGAAGCGATGGTCTGACCGATGGTAGCGCCAGCGATGAAGAACAGGGTGACGACGATAGCGAAGATCAGGCCGAGCAGAGCCATGGCGAAGTAGTTCAGACGCTCGATACCCTTGGTGTCAGCGTTGTGAGCCATGTTGTCCGCGGAGGACATGAGCGGCGACATAAGCGTGAAGACCAGGGTAACGCCGAGCTGACCAAGCAGAGCGAACGGAATGGCAAGGCCGACTGCCGCGTTGGGCTCGAGGCCCGTGGCGATTGCGAGAATGGCTGCCATGATGCCGCCGATGACGGCGTTAGGCGGCTGAGCGCCTCCGATCGGCATGTTGCCGATCGTCATGAGCTGATAGGTACCACCCACGAGAAGACCGGTGTTGAGGTCGCCAAGGATAAGACCGATGACGGCGCCGGTGACGATGGGCTGATAGAGAGACTCGAGGAAGTTGAACTGGTCGATTGCCGCGACGAACGTGACGATGAAGACCAGAGCGACCTGGATGATCGAGTATTCCATCTTGCTCCTCCTTTCAAAATGTATGTACGCACTTTTGATATCACGTACAGAACGTCAGGGTTTCACTCCTGACAATGTGGATCACGAGGATTACGAGAAGAGCTTGCTCGTGTCCTCAACAGGCGTGCTCGGAACGCGCCTGATCTCCAGCTCCACCCCCAATTCCTGCAGCTCTTTAAACGCAGCGACATCCTCGTCGTTAACTGCGACGGAGGTGGCGACTTGGCGCTTTCCTTCCGACATGTGCATGTTGCCGATGTTTACCTTCTTTATAGGCACACCGCCCTTGACGAGCGTAAGCACGTCTTCCGGTGTTTCGGCCACGATGAAGATCTTCTGGCGCGGGCTCGCCTTGCCGATGACGTCGATGGTCTTCTGCAGGGAGAAGAAACGCGTAGCGACGCCGGCGGGAGCGGCCATCTTCATGAGGTTCTGGCGCATGGTATTGGTTGACACGTCGTCGTTGGCGACGAGGATGAGGTTGGAGCCCAGAGTGGAGTTCCACTGGGTGGCAACCTGACCATGAATCAGTCGGTTATCGATGCGGGTAAGAAGAATGTTGGGTTCTGCCATGTTGATCAGCTTCCTTTCGCTATTTGCTGACGACAGTTACTTGATCTCCTGAATCGCGTAACGCGAAACATCTACGACGGCTCCGGATCGGACTTTGATCTGGACCTTCTCGCCTTCAATGCCCTTGACGGTTCCGTAGATACCGCCGGCGAAAAGAACCTCCTGACCCGGCTTGAGCTCGGTGTGCAGCTCCTTGAAGTACTTCTGCTTCTTCTTCATGTTGATTTGCGACCAGATGGTGTAAATCAAGCCCATGATGACAAGCAGGCCTAAAAGAGCGACCGAGGAGCTCAGGACGTTGGCTCCGAAATCGGCCATTAGATGCCGTCCTCGTCGCCGAAGATATCCTCTTCGTCGGAGCCGGCAACGGATGCGACCGTCTGGGCGGTGATGCCCGTCTGGCCAACGGTCACTGCCTGCTCGCCAAGCTCGGCGAGCGTGGCATTGCCGCGGAGGAACAGAAGCTCAATAACCATGGGGAGGTTAGTGCCAGTCAGAACCTCGACGTTGTCGACATCCTGGGCAATCATCATCGACTGGTTAAACGGGGTGCCGCCAAGCAGGTCGGTAAAGACGAGCACGCCATCGCACTCCTCGCGCATGGCGGTAATAGCGGCGCGGAGATCCTCACCGTAGGAAGCAGCCTGATCGCCCTCAAAAGGAACGACGGTAAAAGCGGGCTGGTCACCGGCAACCATAGCGATAGCGCTTGCGAGACCGGGTGCGAACTGTCCATGACCGGTAAGAATAAAGCCAACCATTCAAATTTCCCTTCCGAAGGTGTGTACGATCTGAGTCCGATGATTTTCGGAAGCCAGCGGGCGCTCGCCCTTAAAGCTTCTTGGAAAGCGTTCTTTGAAGACCAGTGGTTTCTCAACTGGTAGTAACCACGTGACGTGTTGTTGTCACTATATCACCCCAGAAGAGGTCGCTTTCGTTGATTCATACAGTAAAACGTTTTTGCACCGCTCACGGTGATATTTCGACCGTTTACCGGTCGTTAACACATCTACCTGCGGTTTTGAAATCGTTTCGAAATGCTTTGGCAAAAGATCGGATCTTTTTCCGTGTCTAAACAACGCAGGGCGGCTAAAAATAGCGTGTAGAAAAATTGCAGGTCATTGTGAAGATATGTGAATTGGTCTTTTTGACTTAATACCAGTCTGAACCAGTTTTGAGATTATCGGTGAACGGTCGTTTTCGACCGTTCACCGGTTACTTGCAATCGTTTGCAGTTGTTTTCCCAGATGAATTAGGGAGACCCGATGAAGCACGTGCGTGATCATTCAATCTGCCCTTTCCGTCTCAATAGATAGCCCTCCAACGCAAAAAGCCCCCTAGAACGATGTCCGCTCTAGGGGGCTTCGGCAGATATTTCGGCTTCGTACTCGAAGGCTCAGGCAATCTTTACGCAAACAGGCCGTAGATGCTGATATTGGCCTTGGCGTAGAGGCCGTTGGCGTACTCGGTCCACTTGGAGCTGGCGCTCGAAGCCTGCGAAGAGTACTGCTGGTAGGCGGTGTAATAGGCGGTCATGGCCTGCTTATAGGTAGCGCTATCGGCCGTAAAGGCATCGTCGGCAAAAGCCTTAGCGTAGGTGCTATCGGCGTCCTTCCAGCTGCCCTTCTTGCTATCCCACTCGTCACCGGCAAGGTTGATGATGTAATCGGCGTAGTCCTTGCTCGCGGTGTCCTCGTTGCCGTCAGAAGGCTCGGTCGGAGCGATCGGCATGCTTGCGGAGCTATCGCCCACCTTCTTCTTGTAGAGCTTCTGCAGCGTTGCGGACTGGCGGACGATCTGCTTGGCCTGGTCCTTGGACACGCCATACTGCGTGGCCATGGTCTTGTAGTCCGAAGTGCCGATAGAATCCTCGGCGTACTTCTTCATCTCCTTAGAAGAGACGGTGATGCCCTCATCCTCGGCAGCGTCCAGCAGAATCTGGTTGCGCACGTAGGACAGGATGACATCGGCAGAGGGAGCGGTGTAGTTGCCATCGCTATCCTTGACGGTATCAAGGCTGTACTGGCTCTCGATGGCCTCGCGCGCGGTGATGTCGCTCTTCTTGCCGTTGTAGCTGTAGCTTGCCACGGTCGAATCGAGCTGGTCCTCGGTGAGGGTCGCCGAGCCGACGCCCTTGCCGCCAAAACCACCGTTGCCGATAAAGAAGCCGACCACAGCAGCGATCACGATGGCGACCACAAAGGCGGCAATCATCGTCTTCTTGTGCTTGGATGCGCTGTCGTCCACGTCGGAGTCATCGTCCTCGTCCTGCTCCTCAGGCATGAGGTTCTCGTCGGCGGCATCCGCGGCAATCTGAGCCTCCAGGCGGGCGTCCTCCTCCTCGGCGGTCGTGCCGGCAGCAATGTGCTCGGCAGACGTACCTGCGACCAGATCGATCTTCTCGTCCTCGTCACCGTCGGGCCCTTCGCCGCGCTCGATGATCTGGATGCCGTCGATCTCGTCCTTCTCGTCCTTCTTTTGAATCAGACCCATATCAGTTACTCCTTGTTAAGAAACATAGTCCTCAATAGAATACGCCCGACAGAGCGCCGGGCGTATTCATTCTCAGGTTATCCGCAAACGTATAAGTACCGCTTAGGCGTTTGAAGCCGTATCCCCTTAGGCAAGATGCGCGATAACGGCATCGGCAAAGGCCTGCGTGCCCACGGCGCCCTCAATGGAGCCGGTCTGGGCACGACGCACGTCACCGGTAACCTGCTCGCCCTCGTCGAGCGTGGCAGATACGGCGGCGCGAATGCGATTGGCAGCGTCGTTCTCGCCCAGGTGATCGAGCATCATAGCCGCAGACAGAATCTCGGCCGTGGGGTTAGCGATATCCTGACCAGCGATATCGGGCGCGGAGCCATGCGTGGCCTCAAAGATGGCACAGTCGGCTCCGATATTGGAGCCGGGGGCCATGCCAAGGCCGCCTACAAGACCGGCGCACAAGTCGCTGACGATATCGCCATACAAATTGGGCAGGACCAGAACATCGAAGTCGTTGGGGTTCTGAACCAGACCCATGCAGGTGGCGTCGACGATCTTGTCGTTGAACTCGATATCGGGATAGTTGGCAGCTACCTCGCGAGCCACGCGCAGGAACAGGCCGTCAGTCGCCTTCATGATGTTGGCCTTATGCACGGCCGTCACCTTTTTGCGGCCGCAGCGGCGAGCATACTCAAAGGCGTACTCCACAATACGGCGGCTCTTGGCGATGGAGATGGGCTTGATCGAGATGGCGGAATCCGCGGCGAAGGTTTTCTGACCCGAGCGCTCGACAAGCTGTGAAAGCTCCTCGACCTCGGCAGCGCCTTCGTCGAACTCAATACCAGCGTAGAGGTCCTCGGTGTTCTCGCGCACGATAACCAGGTCGACATCGCGGAAGCGCGAGCCATCGCCCGGTTGCGACAGGCAGGGGCGCACGCAGGCGTACAGATCGAAGTACTTACGCAGGGCAACGTTGACGCTGCGGAACCCCGTACCGACCGGCGTGGTGATGGGGCCCTTGATGGCAACTTTGGTCTGGGCGACGGCATCGAGCACATGCTGGGGCAGCGGCGTGCCAAACTCGTCCATGACGCCGGCACCGGCCTCCTGGACGTTCCAATTGATCTGGACACCGGCGGCCTCGACCACGCGGCGCATGGCCTGCGTAATCTCGGGACCGATCCCGTCACCGGGAATCAGGACTACATCGTGCGCCATAATCTGTTACTCCTCGTCTTCGGCGTCGTCAGATTTTTTAACGCTAGCACGCTTCTTCTTTTTGGAGAGATCCAGGCCAAAACGTTTAACAAGCATTTCGCAAATCTCGCTCGAACGGGCCTTGAGATAGCTGCCCTTGCCGTTCTCGGCATCGAACTTAAGGCGCAGCGCAAGCTTCTCGGCGATCTCGGCATCGATCTCGCCTTTGCCAAACTCGTACAGGCAGCCGAGCATATCGCGATACTCGAGGTCACCGTGGTAGCACTGGATGGCCTCGTCCAGGATGGGCCAAGCCTCGCGCGAACGCTCGACGCTCGTGGCACCCCACACACACAGCAGGCGGAAGGCGGCATAGCGCAGCGTGGAGGAAATCTCGTCAAACAGTGCGGTCTCGGCGCCCTCAAAGGCATCACCCAGCTGGTCGGGGCAGGTGGTGGCGAGCGCCGCCAGGGCATCGAGGGCCTCCCAGCGAGTCTGAGCCTCGGGCCGGTCGAGCGCCTCGATCAGCGCGGGCACGCAGGGCACGACGCGCTGCGGGTCGCGCTCGGCAAGCAGGTGCAGCACGCGGGCGGCAAACTGGCGGATACGGCGCGTGGGGCAGCCGAGCTCCTGGACCAAGCGGTCGACGGTGTTCTCGTTCTCCTCTGCCAGCTGAAGCTGTGCCAGCTCCTCGTCGGTGAGCTGTTCGTCTTTGTTTTCTGCCATAGTTACCTCTTCTTACTATTTCTTAGTGTGCCTGCCAGCACCCTTGCTGTCATCGGTGACCGAGATGAGCTGTCGGTCAGCCGCGCCATTGCGACGCGCGCGGCGGCGCTCCTCGGCGTCTCCTGCGTCGGCGGCGGCGCGATGAGCCTGGTTGACGTTAAAGACCTCATCGTGCTTGCGCCACGGACCAACGGACTCGCCAAAGCTCATCTTAAGGCCGGCGATAAAGCCGCCAAGCCAGCCGATCGGCGCAAACTGCACCAGCGGGAACAGCGAGAACACCCAGGTCAGCAGGACGACTGCCGCCGCTCCTGCAAAGTTGGCAATCCAGTAGTCGCGCTTGGTGACGACGCGCTTTTCGCACGCCCACTGGCCGCACAAAAAGCCAATGTAGATCGCAAAGAGAAAGAGCACTAGTGCAAGCACCACGAACGTCCAGCTCATGGGCGCTACTCCTCGTGATGGTGGCCGCAGCAGCACTCGTGGCCGTCGTCATGGCCGTGGCCGCCGCAGCACTCGTGGTCCTCGCCATGGTGGTGGCCACAACCGCACTCGTGGTCGTCGCCATGCTCGCCGCAACCACAGCCTTCCTCGTGAGCACCATGCTCCTCGGGACGATACTGCGACCAGTCCAGACCGGCGGCAATGGCGTCGGCCTCCTCCTTATAGAGGACATTGATGGCCTGGGTACCCAGCTTGGCACCACCGATGGCGTCGAGCATGTCATAGAGCGTAAAGGCCACGTCGGCGCCGGGCAGCGCAAGCTCGCGATCGTCGGCATAGGCGAGCGCCAAGCGCAGGTCCTTGATGAAGTGCTCCACCATAAAACCGGGCTTGTAGTCGCCGTCGAGCGCCTTGGGCGCCAGGCTCTCCATGGCACCGGACTTGCCGGTGCCGCCCAGGATCATCTGACGGGTCTTCTCCATATCAAGGCCGCTCAGCTCGGCAAACGCCAGCGCATCGGCCATGCCGACCATGCAGGCGCCCAGCGACACCTGGTTGGCGAGCTTGGCAGCCTGGCCCTTGCCGGCGCCGTCGAAGCAGCAGATGGTTGCCGCAAAGGTGGAAAGGATATCGCGGACCGGGGCAATGTCGTTCTCGGTAGCGCCCACGATAGCCGTAAGCGTGCCGGCGATAGCACCCGACTCGCCGCCGGTGACGGGGCAGTCAAACGCCATGCGGCCGGAAACCTGGGCGGCCTCGGCAATGTCGCGCGCCAGCTCGGGCGAGCTCGTGGTGAGGTCGATCAGGACCGCACCGGGCTTAGTGCACGCGAGCAGACCGTCGCCCGCCAGGTAGAGCTCCTCGACCTCGGAGGGATAACCCACCATGGTAAAGACGACATCGGCGTTCGCCGCGGCATCTGCCGGCGTATCGGCCCAGACGGCACCGCGCTCAACAAGCGCTGCAGCCTTGGACTTGGTGCGGTTGTTGACCGTGACGGGATAGCCAGCGTCCAGAATGTGGCCGGCGATAGGGGCACCCATGATTCCGGTGCCGATAAATGCGACAGAGAGCTTGTTTGCCATGAAACCTTTCCTTTTGGGTTGGGTGTTATTACCAGGTTGAATACTCGTTGCCAGCGTTTGGGCTGTGAGTCGAGGGCGATTACGGACGCAGCGCTTGTCTACTGGCCGCGCACGCGGCGGGCGATGCGGTCGGAAAGCGACGCCTTGTCGGTGCGGTTCTTGCCCCAAAACGCGCAGGCCACCATGCCGGGGCCCACGTGCGAGCCGATGGTGGGGCCCACGGAGCTGCGAATGATCGTGACGTCGGCGCAGCCCTCCTCCTTGCGGATGGCGGCTTCGAGCCAGTCACCGTCCTTTTCGGCATCGGCCGTCATGATGGCGATGGGCATGGTGCGATCGGGCACGTAGTTCTCGCGGAACGACTTGAGGATGGACTTGAGCGCCTTCTTGCGGCCGCGGTTGACGCCGATCAGCGACAGCGAGCCGGCAAGGTCGTAGGAGAGCTCGGGCTTGACGTCGAGCTTTGCCGTGAGCTGCGCCGCCGCGGGCGGAATGCGGCCGCCGGCAGCCAGCGCATCGAAGCTCTCGAGCGTAAAGTAGCCGTGCACGTAGGTCTTGGCCTCGTTTGCCCAATCGACCAGCTGCTTGGCAGTCAGTCCCGCCGAACGCTGGCGCACGGCCTCAAGCGCCAGGAGCTCGCCGGTCGCGCAGGGCAGAGCGTTGTCGACCACGTAGAGCTCAAAGTTGGGATACTCGGCGCGCACGGCATCTGCCGCCTGGCACGCGGAGTTGTAGCTCGACGACAGCGCCGAGGTAAAGCACAGGTAAACCGTGGGCGTGCCCTCTTTGGCGCACTCGGTAAAGAACTCGATATAGCGACCGAGCGACACAGCCGAGGTGGACACGCGGGCACCGGCGCGCATGCGGTCGTAGAACTCCTTAGGGCTCATGCTCGACCAGATGTCGTCCGTGCGCTCCTCGCCATCGATAATGAAAGGGAAGCCCAAGATATCGACATCGAGGTTCGCGGCGACCTCGGGGTTAAAGTCGCAGCAGGTATCGACGACGATACGGCAACGGTCCGAATGACCGGCGGATGCGGCCTTGTCCATCAAAGCGACTCCTTACGTAAAAAAGGCGGCCACCCGCATGGGATGGCCGCCAACCGTTAACTCATGCAAGTTAACGTATTTTACTCGTCAAGTGTTTCGATGCGGGGCTTGATGATGCCATATCCACCATTCTTACGGTGATACACCACATTGATGAGGCCAGTCGTCGCGTTCTCGAACACGTAGAAGTCGTGGCCGAGCAGATCGGTCTGCACCAGCGCCTGCTCCTCAGTCATCGGGGTGACATCGATGACCTTCTCGCGGACGAGCAGGTCGTCGTCCTCCTCGGGCAGCAGCAGGTCGGCCAGATCCTCGACGCGCTCGACCGGTGCGACATCCGCGGCGCTGGCACCGCCCTGGCGGTTGTCCACAACCTTGGTCTTGAACTTGCGCAGCTGGCGGGTGACCTTATCGGCGGAGAGATCGATAGCGGCATACATATCTGCGCCGTGCTCGGCGACGCGAATCACAGAGCCGCGGGCACGAACCGTGACCTCGACGATTGCCGGGTTGGGGTTCGAGGGGTTCTTCTCATAACGAAGCACGACGTCGACTGTCATGGGCTCGATATCGAAAACCTTGAGCGCCTCGCCGATCTTCTCGTCCACATGCGCACGCAGAGCATCGGTTACCGTCGTCTTGCGTCCAGAAACCTTGATATCCATACGTGGCTCCAATCTGCCTCGGGGACTTACTGTACTGGCTATGTACCCATTGCCGTGCATTTAATCACCCGAATTCCCAAAGGCCCGAATAACGACTGCTTGATACCGCATACCGAAGTCTCGCACTTTTCCGCGGCAAAGTGCGCTATATGAGGGCGTCGGCGGAGTTGGTTTTTCTCCTGGAAATTGCCCTTGAGCTGCTGATTTTATCAAAATTGAAAAGCCGGGCTCCCCTATGGGGGAGACCCGGCCATGCGTGTTGAAACCGTGAAGAAGCGCCTTGTTCAATGTATGGCAGGCGCCACCCCTACCAATAACTAGCTATTGAGCTTGTTGATGTCATCGTCGGTGATGGCGCCCTCCTGGCTAGACGACGGGCTGTCGCCGTTGTTATCGGAGGTGTCGCCATCGGAGGACTCGGTCTCGTTGGACGTAGATTCGGATGCCTGCACATTGGCCCCCGAAACAGTCTTGGCGGTAAGGTCATAGGGCATTTGGCCGTACCAGACGCAGTGGACCGCCTCGAGCGTGCCGTCGACCGTGATGTCGTCGAGGGCATCGCCCACGGCACGGCACAGCTCATCGTTAGAGCTAAGGCCTGCGACGCCAAGCGTGGAGGGCGTCTCGAGCGTGCCGACACAGGAGATCTGGCTCATCAGGCGCGCGAGGTAACCACCGGCCGTGGAATCACAGATCACGTAATCGACCTCGCCCGACTCGAGTGCCTCGAAGCACTCGTTGATGTTGGAGAAGGTCTTTTGGTTGGCCGTGATGCCCTGCTTGGCGAGCGCTTCCTGCGAGGCCGAAAAGGTCTGAACGCCCAGGGTAGCGGTGTTAAGCGTTTCGGTGGAAACGCTCAACGACTCGCCGTCAGTGCTCTTGCCGAATACGGCGGGGGCGTCGTACAGACAGGTGCCAAGCGAGCTGATATCGCCGTCCGTAGAGCTGACGTCGCCAATGAAGATATCGGCCTTTTTATCGCTGAGCGCGGAATCGGCCGAGGACGCATCGACAAAGGCGACCTTGAGACCCATGCGGCATGCGAGGGCACGAGCGGCATCGACCGCATAGCCCGTGAGGTTTCCGTCGGCATCCTGCATGGCTTGCGGGGCATCGGAAGTATCGAGGGCGACCGTCAGGGTTCCCGGCGTGACCAGGGCATTGTCCGATACCGTGGGGGTAACGGTCTCGCGCTTGATCTGGTCGATCGTGGGCGTCGTGAACGTGGACAGTGGATTGAACGCGCATCCACTCAGGCCCAAAACGGCAATGACCGCCGCGGTCCCAGCACCCAACCGAGCTGCATGCATCAAGCTGCCCCTCACCATGTCCGCTACCCTGCCTTCTGTGTCGTATACGATCCGTGCCCTGCACGGAATATCGGGTTGTTCCCACCAGCTGACCTGGTATTTGACCCCACACTTGCGCACCGGGGCGTTTGCTCGGGAGGCCGCAGCCACCTTCACGACTGGCCCGCTCGCCCGCGAGGCGGTATTGCCCCAAAGAAAGTAGAACGGACGGTACGGCTTACATCTAGGACGCGCCATGATCGCGCCGCGCGCACGCGGTCGCTTACGTGGATCCCTTTGACCGCGTCTGTCTTGGACTTGGATGGGCGCATTGCCCGTCCGCAACCACAGCCTGGCGGGAACGTAGCGCATTATAGCTAAGTTCAAGCTAAAGTTTAAGGTTAGGTCGTCATTCGCACCGTGAGCACAGATTTTGCAGGTCGGAGCGGACCGTGCGTGTTCCCATGAAGCCCGGAGCTCCCCTACGGGGAGCTCCGGGGCGCCCGCCTCGGGGTGCCGTGGCCAAAAAATGGCAAATATGAGTACTGTTACCAATTTTGTAACAGGCAATTTTGGCCTCTCGGACAGATTTTGAGCTTAGCGTCGCCAATCTGATGCTTAGTTATTCTACATTTGTTTATTATCTTCTTTCTTTACGCCGCCTCCGAGTCCTAAATTCTTTGATTTTGCTGTTACTGATTTAGTGACAGTACTCATATTTGCCATTTTTTGGCCAGGGCATATGATTAACCCCCTATTTTCGACGCGAATTATATCGGTTTAAGCCCAAAACACGCCCGCAGCGTGTTAAGCAACGCCTCTTGCTTCTTCCTGCGGGCATCGACACGATTCCGGTACCGCTTTCGCATACGCTGGTGGATGCGCCATGCGAGTGCCTCCATTGCCTCCATGTCGCAAAGCATTTCGTTGTTGACCGTCGCGACCTCGATTCCCATAGTAATCAAGCCCGTGTTGCGTTTTTCATCATGGATACGTCCCCTCCGGGAGGAATGGCCCAGCTCACCGTTGTATTCCAGGTCAAACCGGGCTGCTTCCTGATACGCATCGCAAACTGCATGCGGCATCCCCGAGATTGCCTGCGCGCGGTCATCGAACTCAATCTTGTAGTCGGTCTTAAAAGGACCGCAGGCAAATCCACCATAGGAAAACGGAAGTGAAAACATGGCAAGCATGATGCACTCCATGGGTGAGCGCAGGTTTTCCGACAGATAGGGACACAGCCGCCGCAGTTGTTTGGCCGCACTCCCCTTGCATGTCGCAAGGTAATCTGCCAGGCGATCGGGCGTCAGCACCGGCTCGACTTCAAAGTAGCCCACGTCTGCCGGTTGGTCCTTGTCCTTTGCAAGTCTATTCGCAACAGGCGAGGTATAAGGAGGTAGATACTTCCCGCGATCGCTTAGTGAAATCTTGGAACACAGTTCCTGGGCCAGGGCAAACGCCTGGGTACAGCCGACCTCGCGGGCGACGGCAACACAAAGGGCCTCGGGAGATAGGCTGTACACCCCCGGTTCCACCTCTAGAATCGAGCCGGCAGGCAACCTGGAGCACACGGACCAGCCCACGCCAGGCATGCGGCGGCGCTGCGCCGCAGATCCCACCAGCAAGCACAGATCTTCTTGCACTTCGCCGCTTTTGGCTCCAATTCGCACCAGGTCGGGAAGATAGATATCCTCGGTCGAAGGCGATGACGTACACAGCACGCGGCGCTCTTCATCGGGATTGAGGTCCTTCCAGCCGATGTAGCCCATCTGCCGGCGCTCGGCTCGAATCAAGCGCAACGCCGAGGCGCCCGCCAGAATCACGGAAGCCGCTAGCTGCTCTTTTGTCGGTTTATTGTGCTGCCTGATTGTTACCGCCACACGAATCACCCCTACCAAACGCGTGCGATAGCGAGGCCATCGACGGCTTTGGCGCCGGCGCGCTTAAGCTCCGCCGAGGCCGCTGCCATTGTTGCGCCCGTGGTAATGACATCGTCGATGAGCAGCAGACGGCAGCCACGTACATCCTCGACCGTCTCGTACATGTCCCGGGCATGTTCCCGGCGCTCGGCGCGACCGAGTTCGCGCTGGTCGCCATGACCGTATTTGACCAAGGCGTCCAGCAATGGCACGCCCGAAAGATCGCAAAACGAGCGAGAGATTGCTTCCATGTGATCAAATCCACGCCGCCGATACGCCGCCGCAGTCGCGGGCACAAATACCACCGCGTCGGCACCGGACAGCACGCCGCCGTAACGGTCGGGGGCTGCTACCTGGGCATGCAGGGCGGTGTCGTAGAGCAGCTCTGCCAGATACGGTGCCAGACGGCGCTCGCCCGCATCCTTGTATGCCTTGATGATGCGCGGCAACGGATGTGCATAGACAGCGCACGCCAGGCAGCGATCGAGGGCCTTAGCCACCGCCGAAGACGCACCCTCGACCGAGCACTCGGTACACAGCAGGTCTCCAAACGGAGCGCCGCACCTCGTGCAGCTGTGGCGCGGATCGACAAGCGTGAGCGACGCCAGGCACTCCCGACAAATAAGCGCACCGGCACGCTCGCAACCGGCGCATCGCGTGGGCGAAAGAACCTCGAGTGCCTCATGCGCCGCGCGCTCGGCAAACGGTAGCAATTCATCCGCAAACGGCAAGATGCCGGCACTCCGTAAGCGGCTCAAACCATTCAGATAGTTATTTATGACAAAACCCTCCCTACGCTTGGGCGAAGGGAGGGTTGTCGATTCAGTGCCATGATACCCCGTTGCACTTGGGGTCAGACAAGTCGAATCCGCTTGCGGGCGCTATTCGCCGGCAGGCGGTTGCGGTGTGGACGAGGTGTGGGTCGAGCCTTCGCCACCATCCTGGCGCGGCTTGCGGGAACGGCGACGGCGGCGGCGCTTCTGACTCTGGTCGGCCGAACCCTCGCCGCTGCGATCCTCACGCGGTTCGCGCTCGTCGCGAGCACCGCCGCGCGAAGCCTTGGCGGCAGCTCCTCCGCCATCGCCGGGGCGACGGCGCGTGACCTTGACTTCACCATCCGAAACCTGATCGGCCACAGAAGGAACCGAGGGTTTCTGCTGCGTGCCCGAGGAATGGCGACGGCGCGGACGCGGCGCGCGCTCCTCCTCGCCACGTGGCCTGCCAGCCTTGTCGGCAGGCGCGTCGGAGGCCGAGGCACCCTTGGGAGCGGCACCGGCCTCACGAGCGGCTGCGGCGCGGAAGGCATCCTCGCGCTCCTCGCTCGACAGGTGGCGGCGACGACGGCGCGTGGGGTTCATGCCGCCGCCGCGGTTTTGCTGCTGGGGCTGCTGAGCCTCGCGCTCGCGAGAGGCGTTCTTGCCCGCGGTCTCGCCGTTGTCGACGGACGCCGCGCGCTTGCGGCGACGACGGCCGCCGGCCGCCTCCTCGGCCTCGGACGCCTCGGCCTTGCCGCGGCCCTTTCCGCGGCCACGACCCTCGCCCTGGCCCTGACCGGCACAAGCATCGGATTCGGCATCGCGACGACGGCGCTTGGGCATCGACGTGCCGGCCAGACGGTCGGCACTCGACAGGCCATCGCCCACGTCGACGCCGTTCTCGCGATCGAGCTCCATGAGCGCCAGGCGCATCTCGGGCGACTCGATGCGCTCGAGCACATCTCGCGTCACGCAGTCGGGACGGCAGCTGCAGCCCTGCTCGGCGGCCTTCTTTTTGCAGCCCTCCGAGCACGTCATATCGGCCAGGTTGACCTTAAAGACTTTACCGTTCTCCAGGCGCAGCACCAGCTGCTCACGTGGCGTGTCATATTCCTGGATACGCGCCTTGCCGAGCGGCGTATCGATGAGCGTCTTCTTTTTGGGCGCACGGCTCTTAAAGTCCTTGTACGCCTCGAACTCATAGCGCAGGCAGCACATCAGGCGGCCGCACACGCCGCTGATCTTAGACGAATTGAGCGGCAGGTCCTGCTCTTTTGCCATGCGAATCGAGACGGGCTCAAACTGTCCGCCAAAGCGCGTGCAGCAGAGCTCCTGTCCGCATTGGGCATAGCCGCCCACCAAGCGAGTCTCGTCACGCACGCCAATCTGGCGCATGTCAACGCGAATGTGCAGCGTCGAGGACAGGTCCTTGACGAGCTGACGAAAATCGACGCGCTCCTCGGCCGCAAAGTAGAACACGGCTTTCTCGCCGCCAAACAGGTATTCGACACCCACCGGCTTCATCTCGAGGTCGAGATCTTTGACCAGACGGCGGAAATCGACCATGGCCTCATCGCCCTGGATGGCCAGGTCGTCGGCAAGCTGCAGGTCGATATCGCTCGCCACACGCAGCACGGGCTTGAGCGGCTGACCGATCTCGTCTTGCGGCACCTCGAAGGGATCGGCCGTGACCAGGCCGATCTCGGTTCCGCGCTCGGTGGAGCAAATGGCATAATCGGCCTCGAGGATATCCAGATCCTGCGGGTCAAACCACAGGTCGCGCGAGGCGTAGGTAAACTTAACGGGTACGACTAACGGCATTTCAGTGCCTTCCTGATATCGAACAGCATGACCTCGATGGCCAGCTGGGGAGTAACGTTTCTGGCAATGTTGCGCTCGGCGGTCGCGACCGCCTCGAGCGCCCGGGTGGCACCCGCAACATTCGTCGCGGCGGCAAGCCGCCCGATCGTGTCGCGCACGTCCTCGTTCACAATGTCTGCCGCCTCATCCTGAAGCGTCAGCAGCACGTCGCGCATGAGCGTCCGCGCGCTCGCCAGCGCTTCCATGATACCCGAACGCTCGCGCGCGTTGAGTTCGCGCTTGTTGCGGTCCTCAAGCTGCTTCAATGCTCCACGCGACAGATAATCGGCGTTTTGCTCGAGCACCTTTTCCTGCGTGGACTTGACCTCGGCGAGCGGAGCCTTAACGGCGACGATGAGCGACTTGGCGCGGCTGAGTACATCGGCCTCGTCGGCGGCGATGAGCGAATCGATGGCGCGGATCATCTGGCGGCGAGCATCCTGGCGCTCGGCGCTCTTAAGGAACTCGATGCCGCGCGTGGGGCTCCCCGCCACGGCGACCGCCATGCGACAGCGTGCGAGATCCTGGCCCGTCGCGCGGCTCACGGCCTTCGTGGCCACGGCGGGCGACACCAGCCGAAACGGCACGCACTGGCAGCGGCTCACGATGGTGGGCAACATCACGTCTGCCGAGGTGCCCAGCAAGATAAACATAACGCCCTCGGGCGGCTCCTCGAGCGTCTTGAGCAGTGCGTTGGCGGTGTTGGCGCGCAGCTGCTCGGCACGGTCGATGATGTAGACCTTGGCCTTGGCACGGATGGGCGCCAGCGGCACGTCGTCGAGCAGCTCGCGGGTCTGGGCGATGAGGTAGCCCGTGGCGCTCTCGGGCGTGTAATAGTGCACGTCGGGGTGCGTATGGCGGGCGACACGCACACAGCTATCGCATGAGCCGCAGCCGTCCTGCTCGCACAGGAAGGCTTGGGCGAGCGCCCAGGCGGCATCGAGCTTGCCGGCACCGGGAGCGCCCAAAAACAGGTAGGCGTGCGATGCGCGGCCGCTGGCGACGGCGTTGGTCAAAAAATCGCGTACGCGCTCTTGGGTGTCGAGCTTGGCCAGCAGGCTTGCCTGAGCGGGGGCCATGTTACTCGGCCTCCTGGGCAAGCGTGGCGGTGACGGCGTCCTGGGAAATGTCGAGACCGTACGCGCGAACCTGCTCGACCGTCTGCGTGAAGACGTCCTCGATGGAAGCGGTGGCGTCGATGAGCTTCACGCGATCTGGCTCCTCGGCGGCAATGGCACTAAATCCCTGGTAAACGCGCACCTGGAACGCCATGCCCTTGGCCTCCATGCGGTCGACCGCACCACGGGCGGACATGCGCAGCGCCGCCTGCTCGGGCGTGATGTGATAGACGAGCGTGAGCGCCGGGTGCGTCCCCGCGACAGCAAGGTTGTTGGCGTCGCGCACCATCTGGCGATCGAGGCCGTCGGCAAACGCCTGGTAGCAGGTCGTGGAATCATAGAAGCGGTCACACAGGACCACTTTGCCGGCCGCAAGGGCGGGAGCTATGACCTCGTGCACCAGCTGGGCGCGTGCGGCCTCGTAGAGCAGCAGCTCGCAGGTATCCCCCATCGCCGTATTGGCGGGGTCGAGCAGCAGGGCACGGATCTTTTCACTAATGGCGGTACCACCCGGCTCACGCAGGGTCACGACCTGGTAGCCAGCGAGCTCGAGCGCACGGGCCAGCAGGCGCGCCTGCGTGGACTTACCGGCACCATCGACGCCCTCGAGCGTGATAAAGCTATGTTGAGCGGGCTCAAAAGCCATGGGCGCAGCCCCTTCCTACAAGGCGCGTAAATGCAGATATATCAACCAAATCATGATACCCCAGGGGCAGGCGCACCCCAAATCCAACCTAGTCATTGGGGACGTTCTTAATTGACTGGTCGTTTAAGAACGTCCCCAATGACTAAAGGTACCTTTCCAAAGTTGCGGTGAAATAGGGACTGCCTGAAGCTCTAAGACCGCCAAATAGTCCCTATTTCACCGCAACTTATGATGGGGAATTTTGGATGCTTGGTATAATCGTCGTATGGCATTGAAATGTGGCGAAAGGAGTGGCAATGTCTCGGTATTGCGCCTCGTGCGGCAAGCTTCTTGCAGATAATGCCAAGTTCTGCACCTCGTGCGGTGCACCCGTTGAGCAAAAAGCCGCGAGCGATAGCCAGCCCGCTTTTGAGCAGACCGGGCCCCTTGATACGCCGCAAGCCAAGGCAGACGATCCCCTCGCTTATCGCCCCGACCCCGCCGCAAGCCCCGCGGCCGTCGAGACCACGCAGTGCATACCCGTCGCGAGCGGCTCGCCCCAACAGCAGCCGGCTCCCGCATACGCGCCTGCTTCGTCACAGACCCCCGCTCCCAAAAAGAGCGGCACCGGGGCGCTTGTCGCCGTTATCGTTGCGCTGGTGGCAATCATCATCGCCCTGGTCATCTTCTTTGTGATCAAACCGTTCGACAACTCTGCCACGCAGACGACTGCCGAGGTTACCAAGCTGCACCACGATGTTGACGATGATGACCTCAAGCCTCTCGGCGACCCCAATAGCCTTTACGACGATGACGATGACGATGAGGACGAGGCTGGCGGCGAAGCAACCCTCTCCGAGCAGAACCTCTACCGTCGCCTGAGCGAATACTACGACCTGCTCGAGGACCTCGATAGCCAAGTCCGCGCCTGCGCGCAGGACTTCAATGGTAGTTATCTGGAAGAAGATCGCACCACCCGTCAAAATCTCGCCGACGTCGCCGAGCGCACGGAGGAGACCATCGAGCAGTATTACGATATCGTCGAGGACCTGGACGTCCCCGTGAGCTCCAAGAACTACCACTCCTGGAAAGACATCATTGCCCTGTATGACGACCTTGATCACCGCATCGACGCGATCTGCGATGCCTGGGAGATCAGTCTAAAGTACGCAAAGCCCTCGGACCATAAGGACGAAATCGTGGCGCCGCTGGCACGCGACAACGAGCCGGGAACCAGCAGCAACAAGTATCGCTTGGACTTTGAGGACCGCTATCCCAGCGCCAAACCCGTCGAGGTGAACTAGCGTTTTGTCGTTCCCGAGCTGGCAGTTGGGGACGTTCCTAAACTGCCGGCAGAAAAGGAACGTCCCCAACCGCCGAACAAAAAACGGGCGAGGATCATGGGACCCTCGCCCGTTTTTGTTTTGGGCAATGTTTCGGCTGCGCCGTTACTTGCTGGCGGCCGCCTTCTTTGTGGTCGTCTTTTTCGCGGCAGCCTTCTTGGCAGTCGACTTCTTGGCGGTCGAAGTCTTCTTTGCCGCCGTGGCCTTCTTTGCCGTGCTCGCCTTAGTCGTGGTCTTGCGGCCGCGGGCGGGCTTCTTCTCCTTGGTCGGGCAGTCCATGTTGACGCAGATGCGCCACGGACCGCGCGCCGTGTTGACCACCACGATGGGGGCGCCGCACTCGGGGCAGGTCTCACCCGTCGCCTCGAGCTTACCGCGCGCCGGCAGAGGATAGCTCACGCCGCAGTCATCGTAGTTGGTGCAGCGGATAAAGCGCTTGCCGCTCTTCTCGCTCTTGTGCGCGATCAGGTCGCCATGGCGTCCGGCCTCGGCGCACACCTTGCACTCGCCCACCTTAAGGTCGGGCTCGTAGTTGGTGGGGCACGTCGGGTTCACGCAGATCTCGAAGGCCTTCTGGCGGAACGGCTGGCACTTAATGCGCGGCGCGCCGCATTCGGAGCACACGGCGGCCTCGCCCTCGAGCGGGCTCACCTTGACACCGCTCGGCACCGGATAGGTCACGTCGCAGTCGGGCCAGCCCATGCAGCCGATAAAGCTGCCGCGGGTCTTGGCGCTCGTCTTCATAACCAGGTCCTTGCCGCACTTGGGGCAGGCGCCCACGCGCGCATCGGCCGTGACGGCGTCGCTGATGGCGTCGCCCAGCTCCTGCGTATGTTTGAGCAGCTCGTCGAGTACGCCGGCCAGCAGCGCGCGCGAGTGCGTCACGACATGCTCTTCGGTGTCCTCGCCGCGCTCCACGCGGGTCATATCGCCGTCAAGCTCGCTGGTCATATCGGGGCTCGTGATGCGCGGGGCAAACTGCGACAGTGCATCGATGATGGCGATGCCCAGCTGGCTCGGCTCCACGGGATCGTTTTTGAGGTAGCGCACGGCATACAGGCGCTCGATGATGCTCGCACGCGTGGACTTGGTGCCCAGGCCGCGCTTTTCCATCTCCTGCACGAGCTTGCCCTGGCTGTAGCGAGCGGGCGGCTCGGTCTGCTTGGCCTCGAGCTTAATGTCGAACACGTCGACCGTATCGCCCTGCTCAAGCGGCGGCATCTGTTCATCGCGCTTAAGGCCGTACGGATAGGCCTCGCGGAAACCCGGGATCACGAGCACGTCGCCCGAGGCCACGAACGGCTCGCCGTTCACGTCGAGCTCAAGCTTGGTGTTCTCGATGGTGGCAGGGCCCATAAGCGTCGCCAGGAAGCGGCGGGCGATGAGGTCGTAGAGCTTGCGCTGGCCGCCGTCGAGCGTGGACGGATCGCCCTCGCCCGTGGGGTAGATAGGCGGGTGGTCGGTGGTCTCGACCTTGCCGCGCGTGGGCTTCATGGGGCCGGCGAGCACCTTTTTGCACACGGGCGCCAACGCCGGGTTGATCTTTGCCAGGTCGCTTACCACGGCGCCCAGATCGAGCGTCGCGGGGTACACGGTGTTGTCGACACGCGGATAGCTGATGAGACCCGCCATGTAGAGGGACTCGGCGATGCGCATGGTGCGTGCGGGCGAGATGCCCTCGGCCGCAGCGGCAGCCTGCAGCGAGGTGGTCGCAAACGGCGTGGGCGGCTGCTGCTTGCGCGAGCGCTTGGTCACCGCGGCGACGGTTGCCGTCTTGGCACCGTCAACGTGACCGTACGCCGTCTCAGCAGCATCCTTGTCGGTAAAACGCGCCGTCTTGTGCGCGATCTTAAAGCGGTCGTCCTCGGTAGCAGCCTGCGCGGCAGCCATGCCGCGAATCTGCCAGTAGTCCTCGGGCACAAACGCCATGCGCTCGCGCTCGCGCTCGACCACCAAGGCGAGCGTCGGGGTCTGTACGCGGCCGGCAGAACGCACGTTGCCAAAGCCGCCAAACTTGGCGAGCGTCAGGTAGCGCGTGAGCACCGCACCCCAAATGAGGTCGATGTGCTGACGACTCTCGCCGGCATCGGCCAGGTTCTGGTCGAGCGAGACGAGGTTATCAAAGGCCTGCGTGATCTCGGCCTTGGTAAACGAAGAATACTGGGCGCGGGCAACCGGCAAGTCGGGCGCAACCTCGCGCACCTTGTTGAGGGCGTCCGAACCAATCAGCTCGCCCTCGCGATCGAAGTCCGTAGCGATGATGACGCTGTCGGACTTCTTGGCAAGGTTCTTGAGCGAGCGAATGAGTTCTTTCTCGGCCGGCAGCTTGATAACGGGCGCCCAGGTAAGGTAGGGCAGGCTCTCGAGCTTCCAGCCTTTGATGGAGATACCGTCGGCAAGGAACGGTTTGCGCTTGGTGTCATAGGGCGGACGCGCCAGGCCATCGGGTATGTCGGCCGGCAGCATCTCGCCGTCCTCGGTGACCGAATACCAACCCAGCTTTTTATCGAACAGCACGCTGTCGCAAAAATCGGGCGCAAGGATGTGACCGGCAAGGCCGATTGTCACGCACTCCTCGCCCTTCCACTCAAAACGGTAGATGGCGGTGTTGTACACCTTGTCCTTTTTGGGCTTGCCCGTGGAAAGACGCTCGGCAATCTGACGCGCGGCGTCGTTTTTCTCGGCGATGATGAGCTTCAAAAGAGGCTCCTATCTCGTGTGTCTGCGGCTGCGCCCGCACGTACGACGGCCGACTTACGCCCTTGTTTGTTCGATCTGCCCGATGAGCCAATCGCACCAGGCATCCATGCCCTCGCCCTTGCGTGCGCTCACGGCAAACCGCGGCGCCTGCGGATTGAGGTCATCGAGTGTCTTAGTATACCTATCCATGTCAAAATCGAAAGCCGGGGCCACATCGACCTTGTTGAGCAGCTGTGCGCTAGCGTGCTGGAAGATGCCCGGGTACTTAATGGGCTTGTCGTCGCCCTCGGGCACCGAGAGAATCATGATGGACAGGTTCTCGCCCAGGTCAAAGTCGACCGGACAGACCAGATTGCCCACGTTTTCGATAAAGATAACATCGATGTTTTGAAGGCCCACTGCCTGGTCGAACGCGTCAACGGCCTCCATGATCATGTTGCCCTCGAGGTGGCACAGACCGCCCGTGTTGATCTGAATGGCGGGCATGCCGGCTTCCTTCATGGTGATGGCGTCGACATCCGAGGCGATATCGCCCTCGATGACGGCACAGCACAGGCCGGCTTTGTCGCGCAGGCGCTCGTTGGTGCCCAGAATCGTGGTGGTCTTACCAGAGCCGGGACTCGACAGCACATTGATCACATAGGTGCCTGTCTCTTTGAATCGCTGGCGCAGCTGATCTGCCAGGCGCTCATTGCGCGACAGAATCGGCGATGCGATATCAATAGTTTTCTCGGCCATACTCGGCACTCCTTACTTCTACCATTTATACCCCGTCCCCAAATGGCAGGCTGGTTAATTGTCGGGGGTTTCGATCTCGATGCTGGCGATGTCGAGCTCGCGGCCGTGCAGCAGGCGCACGTTGGTGCCGCCACACTGAGGACAGCGGCAATGGAAGCGGTCGTGCTCAAAGACCTCGCGGCAGTCCAGGCACTCGCTTTGTGGATGGACTTCCTCCACGGCAAGCTCGCAGCCGCGCGTGAGCATGTCCTCGTCGCGAAACGTCTCCCACGCAAAGTCGAGCGCCTCACGCACAACTTCGGTCATATCCCCAATGCGCAGCGTTACCAAAACAGCGCGCGAGGCCCCCGCCCCACGCGCCGCGCAAATCACTGTATCGAGTATGCCGTTGACAATGCCAACCTCGTGCATACGGATTTACTCCTCGTCGTCCTCGTCGTCGTTCGAGAACAGATCCAGACGGCTCACAAACAAGCCTTCCTTGCCATCGCGCGCGGTAATGACCACGCGGGCGATGGCGAGCGAAATCTCGTAGAGCGAGAGCAGGGCACCATACATGAGACCCAGCGTAACGGGCGAGCCGTCGGGCGTAATCACAGCCGAGCCCGCAAGCAGGCCAACGTATACGTAACGCCAGGCACCGCGGAAGGCCGCATAGGACACGATATGGAAGACAGACAGGTAGAAGATGATGAGCGGCAGCTCAAACGCCACACCAAAGCCGATCATAAAGAGCAGCTCCATGTTGACGTAGTTCTCCAGATCGGGCAGCGCCGTAGCGACGGCCGAGGTTTCGCCGATGAGCCACTCAAAGCCCGCAGGGATGATGATGAAGTAGCAAAAGATTGCGCCCAGGAAGAACAGCACCGTCGAGGCGAGTACCGTGGGCACAACCCACTTGCGCTCGTTGGGGCGAAGCGCCGGCAGGAAAAACGCCAGAATCTGCCAAATGATCATAGGCGTGCACATGACAACGGCCATCTTGAGAGCCAGCGAAAAGCGCAGACCAAAGCCGCCGAGCGTGGTGGTGATGTAGAACTTACCGTCCGGCACAAAGGAGCGGATGGGGTCTTCCAGGATGTCGAGCACCACGGGCGTGGCGAAATACAGCACGATGGCGGCGGCAAAGACTGACACGACCACGATGGTCAGGCGACGACGGAGCTCACCCAGATGATCGAAGAGCGGCATGCGCGCAGGTCCGATAGGCATTACTCATCGCCTCCCTTCGGGGCATGGGCGGCAGCGGCGTCGTCCTCGGCCTCGAGCTCGCGAGCGAGCTGGTCGACGACGGCCTTGCGCTTGCGGGGACGACGGGCGTAGAGGTCAGCCGTCGTGGGCTCTGCCGGCTCGGGCTCGGGCTCCGGCTCTGCAGCAGGCTCGGGCTCGACGGCGGCAGCGGCAGACTCGGCGCCCTCAGCCTCACCAGCAGCACCTTCGTCCTCGGCAGCACCCTCACTCGCGGCCTTCTCGGCGGCAAGGCGGGCACGGCGCTCGGCAAAGGTCTCCTTCTTTGCGGGCGCGGCCGTCTCGACGGCATCCTCGTCCGCATCGGAATCGTCATCGACGGCAGCCTTCTTGGGCTTGACCGGAGCCGAAGCGGCCTCGCTTACCGGATCGATAATCTCGGACTGAACAACAGCCGTCATCTTTTCCTGCGTCTCGCGGAACTGACGGATGGCACGGCCGATCGTGCGGCCCATCTGCGGGAGCTTATCCGGGCCAAACAGCAAAAAGCCGAAGACCACGATGATCGCGAGCTCACCCTCTCCAATACCAAACACACATACCTCCAAGGCTCGATGTGAGTCGAGCCCGCACCGCGCCATTCGGCCGGAACTCGTCTATTCATTCGGTCAAGTATAGCGCCCGGACGTCAAAACATCCGAGCGCATCACAAACATATACCAAACGGCACGCCCTTTTTGGGGCAGGGCTTATGCCGCCGTAATTGAAATCTCCTGGTCGACACCCAGCAACTGAACCACGCGCATCACCGGGGGCTGCACGTTGACGCAGCCAAACCGCTTGTCGTGATCGGCTGCGTGGTGCGCGGCGCCCACAAGTACGCCAATACCTGTCGAGTCGATATAGCTCACCTGGGCAAAGTCGAGCTCAACGGCCTCGGTGGGCTGCTCGAGCGCCAAGTCGATGGCGTTACGCAAGCTGTCGGCGTTAGAGATATCAATCTCACCGGTCACCCTGATGGTGTAGAGCTCCGGCGTGGGGTTGGTGGAAATACCCAAATCCATGTATACGCTCCTTTGCGTATCGAGAGTGCGGATGGTACTGGACGCGGATTTGCGGGGCCCTACGCGTTAGGCGCGCTCGGCACGAGCAAGCTCGGCAGCGACAAGCTTGACGGCCAGCACCAGCACGTCGAGTGCGGCCTCCAGGTCCTCGACCGTGGGATAACTCGGCGCGATGCGGATGTTGGTGTCGCGCGGATCCTTGCCATAAGGCCAGGTGGCACCTGCCGGCGTGAGCTTGACACCCAGGTCGGCGCAAAGCGCGGCGACCTTTTGGGCCGAGCCCTCGGGGCCATCAAAGCTCACAAAGTAGCCGCCGCGGGGATGCGTCCAAGTAGCGCAACCCGTATCGCCCAGGCCCTCAGTGAGCTTGCGCTCGACGGCCTCAAAGCGCGGACGCAAGAACTCGGCATGCTTTTTCATGTGCTCCTTGACCGCCTCGATGGTGGGAAGGAAGCGCACGTGGCGAAGCTGGTTGAGCTTGTCGGCGCTGATAAGACCGGCCTTCAGGCGCTTGGAGAACTCCGCGATGACCGCGGGACTCGCACCGATAAAGCCGATGCCCGCGCCCGGGAAGGTGATCTTGGACGTCGAGGCGAATGCCACCACGCGGTCCTCGGTACCCGCCGCGCGGGCAAGATCGAAGATGTTGGCGAGCTCGTCGGTCTCGTCGTACAGGTCGTGCACGCAGTAGGCGTTGTCCCAAAAGATGCGAAAATCGGGCGCGGCCGTGGGCATCTCGACCAAGCGGCGCACGGTGTCCTCGCTAAAGGTGATGCCCGTGGGGTTGGAATACTTGGGCACGCACCAGATGCCCTTGATGGAGTCGTCGGCGGCAACCAGGCGCTCTACCTCGTCCATGTCGGGGCCGCTGCCGGTCATCGCGACGGGGACGTTCTCGATACCCAGGTCGGCGGTGATGCCAAAATGACGGTCGTAGCCGGGAACCGGGCACAGGAACTTGACCTTCTTACCGTCGTGCGCGGCCTCATAAGCCTCCCAAGGCTCGCTGCCGCACGAGCCGCAGCGCCAGAACATACCGGCGATATCGTGCTCGATCAAAAGGCTCGACGAACCCAGTACGAGCGTCTGATCGGCGGGGCAACCCAGGAACTCCCCCGCCAGCTTGCGTGCCGAGGGAATGCCCTCAAAGCAGCCGTAGTTGGAGCAGTCGACGTTACCGTCGTGCAGATCGGCGTCGGCATTGAGGATATCGAGCATGGGGCGCGAGATGTCCACCTGGGAGAGCGACGGCTTGCCGCGCGCCATGTCGAGCGCCAGGCCCTTGGCCTTGACCTCGGCAACCTCGGCTTTGAGCGCCTCGATGGCGGCATCGAGTTCGGTGGTTTCCATCTTCTGGTAGATCGTCTGCATGGGTGCGACCTTTCGCAAAGCGGGACGTTGCAGTTTGTCTAAGTATAGACCGCTACCGCCGCAACGGTATGAAGCCGTGATAGATTAAGTCCATCGCAATGAATTACGATATCCACCGTATGACCCGTATAGCCGCATGGCACATCCAAGGAGGCAGTATGGAATACGGCTCTTTTCAGGCCGAGGAGTTCGGAGACCTGCAGCGTCTGGTCGACGGCTTGTTTTATGACCGTAAGGCCATTGACCGCCTGGATCTAATCGTTCAGGCGGAGATCTTGGACCTGGCGCCCGATCTCATGGAAATCGTGAATCTTTTGCCGCCCGGCTACTACGACCGCCAATCGCTTTGCGACCAGCTTAACTCGGCCCTTGCCGCCCACGGCTGGGGCGCCGTCTACGGCACCGTGGAATAAAAATGGCAAATAAATGAAATGCCGTTTGTGACAGTGCTCACAAACGGCATTTTTTCACACGAGGGCATCCGGGGCATGTCCGGCCCCGGTTTTCGCGCTCCTACTCGTCCTTGGGCGAAGGGTGCTTGCAGACCACGCTCATGTAGATCATGCCCAGCACGGCCGCGGTAACAGAACCGGCAAGAATGGCGGCCTTGGCGGCCAGAACCTCGAACTGGGCCGTCGGGAAGGCGAGGCCGCTGATGAGGATCGACATGGTAAAGCCGATGCCACCCAAAATGCCCACGCCGGCGATCATATGCCAGTTAACGTTATGAGGCAGCTCGCAAGCCTTAAGCTTGACCAGGGCAAACGTCACGCCAAAGATACCGATCGGCTTACCCAGCAGCATGCCAAAGTACACGCCGAGGGTCACCGGGTCGGTAAGCAGCACGCTCATGTCCACGCCCACCAGGCGAACCTGCGCGTTGACAAACGCAAAGATCGGCAGGATCACAAAGTTGACCGGCGTGGAGATCAGGCGCTCCATGCGGATGAGCGGCGGGGTCACACGGTGCATGACACGCTCGACCTTGGTAGTCGAAAGGGTAAAGTCGTGCTGGCCCAGGATGTGCGCCTCGTCGTCGTAACGGTCGTCGAGCAACGGCAGGTACTCGCCAAGCCAATCGGTAAGGCTATCGAGCTTAACACCGCACTTGGCCGGGATGGTGAAGGCCAGGATGACACCGGCAAGCGTGGCGTGTACGCCGCTCTTAAACATGCAAAACCACAGCAGCAGACCAAGCACCGAGTACGGGGCAAGGCGATAATGCTGAGTCTTGTTGAGCCACACAAGTGCGCAGGTCACAACTGCAGCGGCACCCAGCCAAAACGGACTGGGGCTCTGGCCGTAGAAAATGGCGATGGCGGCGATGGAGATGAGGTCGTCGGCGATGGCGAGCGTCGAGAAGAACACGCGCACGCCGTTGGGCACGCGATTGCCCAAAAGCGACAGCACGCCCAGCGCAAAGGCAATATCGGTTGCCATGGGGATGGCCCAACCGTTGCGGGCGCCGGCATGGTTAAAGATCAGGTAGATGCAGGCGGGAACGACGACGCCGCCCACGGCTGCCAGCATGGGAAGCATGGCCTGACGCGGATTCTTGAGCTCGCCGACCGTCATCTCGTACTTAAGCTCAATGCCCACCAACAAAAAGAAGATCGCCATGAGAAAGTCGTTGACGAAAAGCTCGACGGTGAGGCCAGCCGTAAGGTTGCCCAGACCCACATACAGCGGGGTCTCCAAAAAGTGATGGATAGCCTCGTAGACATCGGTGTTGGCGCAGATAACGGCGGCGATGGCGGCGATGACCATGACGGCGGCGGAAATCGTGCCGTTCTCGGCGATGCGCTCCCAGATGTCATGACGTTCAAAGCGCTTGCGCTCACGAACGTTGAACAGCTGCTCAGTTGCTGCCATGGGCGGCTCCTTTCACGGGAAAGCTCCCGTCTTAAAAAAGCACGGCCCGCCCAAGTGGCGGCACCGCGCTCCAACGTATTACGCTTGCATCTAGCCTACCCTGCACGACAAGCACGCAGGCGTGGCCGAAAAGCGGAACCACAGGTTGAACATTATTTGCCCAACGGTACGGGCGCCCCTGTCCAATAGAGGACGCGGTCCCGCGCACAAAAAACGACCGGAGCGCGGGGCGTCCGCGGTCCGGTCGTAGCAGGCTACAAAACCTAGCAGGCGGCCATGATGGGGGCAGCGACCTGCTTCTTACGGGAGAGGACGCCCGGCATCCAGACGCCGTCGTGCTCGTCGGCAATGCCCAGGCCCTTCTGAGCGGCCTCGGTCTCGCCCTCGAGCAGGACCTGCGAGCCCTCCTCCATGATGTCGGTGATGCACAGGACGATGCCGTCGGCACCCTTCTCAGCGGCGTAGGCGCGCATGGCCTCGCGGATCTCGTCGATCATGCCGAGCGCACGGCTCTTGTCGACGGTCTCGTACTGGCCGATGAGCAGCTTCTTGCCGGCGGGCTCGAACATCTTGATGTCGTTGCCGACCATCTCGGCTGCGGTGAAGGAGCCGGACGGACGGGTGAGGAAGACCTCCATGCCAAACTTGACCGGGTCGACGCCCACCTGCTCGCCGAGCTTGGCGGCGACGGCGCGGTCGACATCGGTGGTGGTGGGGCTCTTGAGCATGAGCGTGTCGGTCATCATGGCCGAGAGCAGCAGCTTGGCCTGAACGTCGGAAAGCTCAACGCCGAGCACGCCGGCGAGCTTAGTGACGATGGTGCAGCTGGAACCCCAGGGCAGGCAGATGTAGTGCAGCGGGCCGGCGGTCTCAAAGTCGCCGATGCGGTGATGGTCAACGACGCCAAAGACCGTGGCGTCCTTAAGGCCGGCGACGGACTGGGCGGACTCGTTATGGTCGGTGAGAACGACAAGCTGGCCGGCCTCGACGGACTCAATCACGCGGGGCTCGGCAATGCCGGCGTCTGCGAGCAGCTTGGCGGACTCTGCCGGAAGCTGACCAAGAGCGCAGACCTCATAGGTGTTGCCGGCATACTCAACCTGATTGAGCAGCTGAGACAGAACGACGGCGCTCATGATGGCGTCGTTATCGGGGTTCTGGTGACCAAAGACAAGAACGTTTGCCATGGGTATCCTCCACTTGGTATGTGTACTTAGACGTAGCTATGGTAGCACGCTGGCAGCTGGCCTTTGGGGACGGAAGGGCCACGGCATATTTTGTGGCAGGTATGGGGGCCAAGGCTGTCCCTTTTGCACCATGTTGGTGCAAAGTAACCTGGCCCCCTTGCACCAGCTATTTACCGGCAGCGCGCAGGGCTACGTAGGCAGAACCGATGATGCCGGCGTCGTTTCCGAGCGAGGCAACCTTAATGGGCGTCTCACGCGAGGCGGAAAGCGCGTAGCGCTGGAAGTACTCGCGAACCTTATCGAGGTAGACATCGGCCGAGGCGGAGGCGCCGCCGCCGATCAGGAACATCTCGGGATCGACCACGTTGGCAATAAGCGCCAGGGCGCGGCCGAGATAGTCGGCCATGGTATCGGCCGCGGCCAGCGCGAGCTTATCACCCTCGCGGCAGGCTTGGAACACGTCCTTGGAATCGGAGGGGCCGGTGAGCTCGATGGGCTCGACGCCCGCCTTCTTGCACTCGGCAAGGTAGTTGCTCACCACGCCGGTGGCGCTGGAATACTGCTCCAGGTGGCCACGGCCGCCGCAGCCGCAAGTACGCTCCTCAGCCGGATTCAGGCACATATGGCCAATCTCGCCGCCGGCGCCCACAACACCCGACACCACATCGCCGTTGACGATAACGCCGCCGCCCACGCCGGTACCGATGGTGACCATCACCACATTCTGCACGTCCTTGGCAGAACCGAGCCAAGCCTCGCCCATGGCAGCGGCGTTGGCATCGTTCTCGTACTTAACGACCGCATCGGGGCAGTGCTCCTGAATAGCGATCTTCAACTCGGGCAGGTTAATGGCAATGTTGGCCTTGACCTTGGCATCGCCCGCTGCCGGAATGGGGCACGGAACAGCAAGGCCAATGCCCGCCACAAAGGCACGCGGAATCTGTGCCTTGGCGACCACCTGGTCGATAGCCTCGGTCACCGCGGCAAAGCCCGCAGCGTCAACGATGGGAGGCGTGGGCACGCTGACCTTCGCAAGCAGGTTGCCATCCCCGTCGAACAGGCCCTCCTTAACCGAAGTGCCGCCGACGTCGATGCCGATGTAGTACTGCTTAGGTTCCATAGGGGCCCGCCTTTCTCGTTTAAACATTGTCTGTATGGTACCGCTCCCAAGGCAAAAACCTACCAAAAAGGGACAGGTTTGTTTTGGTAGGTTTTATCTGAGGAAATGCAGAATACAGGATTCGGTTCGCTGGGTGCTAAATCGGTTCGGCCCCGTCCTCGGACCGATTAGATTTCTCAACACGACATTATTCGAATGTATATTAATTTAGAGCGCTTTTATTTTTAGCGCAAAGCGACTTTTAGTAATATATCTATCGAACTTTTCAATGACTCAATAGGGATACTTAGGTGTTGAGTATACTTTCTTTTATACTCAATCAAGTTGGAAAGGAGGTTCCATGATTCCCAAATACGAGGCGATAGCTGCAGATATTCGTCAAAGTATTGAGGATGGCGCTCTTAAACCAGGCGACAAGCTTCCCACCGTCGTTGAGTTCTGCGAGCTCTATAGCGTTTCCAAAATCACCGTCAAACGAGCTATCGAGCAAATCACCGAGGAAGGTCTTGTTACCAGCCGTCGTGGATCGGGTACCTACGTTAAGGACACGGCGGGACTTCCCGGCCAGGCGTTTTTCCAGGGCAAAAACGACCGTGCCCAGGGCTTTTCGTATGAGCACCGCGGGGAGAAGGTGACCTCGGTGGTCTACGACTTCTCGATTGTTAATCCACCAGCGGACATCGCAGCCCAGCTGGGAATTGCCGAGGATGACTTTGCCTATCACATCGTGCGCGTGCGTCAGGCCGATGAGAAGCCCATCGTTATCGAGTACACCTACATGCCCCTCGAGCTGATTCCGGGCCTTAAAAAGAAGGACCTGTACGGATCGGTCTACCGCTTTATCCGCGAGCAATGTGGGCTGAAGATCTCGAGCTTCCACCGTACCATTCGCGCCGTGGCAGCAACCGAGGAAGAAGCCGAGCGCCTGGACACCAAACCTGGCTCTCCCCTGCTCGAGCTCAACCAGATTGGCTTTTTGGACAGCGGCGCGGCCTTTGAGTATTCGGTCTCGCGCAACGTTGGCGACCGCTTTGAGTTGCACAACGTAACGTTGGCATAGGTTTTTGTAGTCATGCGGGCGCTCGTTTTGAGCTGTTTGTGCAACGCCCGCGCAACACAATGGGGTATGAATATGTCCGATTTGATTAAACTGACGCCGATCTTCCACGAGAAGATCTGGGGCGGCCGCCAGCTCGAAACCGTATTTGGTTACGACATTCCCGAGGGTCCCATCGGTGAGTGTTGGGCCATCTCGGCCCACCCCAACGGCGACTGCCAGATTGCGGAAGGCCCGTATGCAGGCCACACGCTGTCGTGGCTGTGGGCCGAGCACCGCGAGCTCTTTGGCAGGTGCGAGGGCAAGGAGTTCCCGCTGCTCATTAAGATTCTGGACGCCAAGGACGACCTTTCGATCCAGATTCATCCCAACGACGAGTACGCTGCCAAGCACGAGAACGGCAGCCTGGGCAAAACCGAGTGCTGGTATGTGCTGGACTGCGAGCCCGGCGCCACAATCATCGTCGGCCAGCGCGCGCATGACCGAGCCGAGGCCGCGCAGATGATCGAGGACGGCCGCTGGGACGACATGCTCAACGTGCTGCCGATCCACAAGGGCGACTTTTTCCAGATTGATTCCGGTACCGTGCATGCCATCAAGACCGGCACGCTCATTTTGGAGACGCAGCAGTCAAGCGACGTGACGTATCGCCTGTACGACTACGACCGTCCCGGCACCGACGGCAAGCTGCGTCCGCTGCACATTGAGCAGAGCCTCGATTGCATCGATTTTGACGCTCAGGCTCCGACCGACGGCACGATAACCGCGCCCGAGGTGAACGGCGTGACCGAGCTCGAGTCTAACTCCTGCTACACCGTCGATCGCGTGCGCGTCGACGGCAGCAAGACCTTGGAGCAGCGCTGGCCCTTCATGTGCCTGTCGGTCATCGACGGCGAAGGCACCGTCTGCGGCGACCCCGTCCACAAGGGAAGTCACCTGCTGGCACCCAGCACCGTCAGCTCCATCGACCTCGAGGGCAAGATGGAACTGATTATCAGCCACCTCTAGGTCGCGCCAACAACCAAAACGCAACAAGGGGCTCTCCCGACCATGTACGGAAGAGCCCCTACTCGTATCTATCTATCAGCCCACCCGGCTCTCCAGGTCAAAAAACGAACGAGCAGAGCAACGTTCGCAAGCTGCAGGCCAAAACGCCACAAGGAAGAGGGCGCGCCGGGGGCTTTGGTCGATCGCGAGTTCCGCACGAGCCGGAGAGCACTTAATGTGCTCTCCGTGCGAGCAGGACTGTCCGAGCAGGCGACCAAAGCCCCCGGCGCGCGCGGCCAACCTCGCAGTTAGGCATTCAGCTTAACAATCGGAGCGAAGCCTTTCATTAGCTTTTTGGTCTGGCCGGTCTTTTCGAATTGGACCTCGATCATGTCTCCAGCGACCGAGATCACGGTACCCGTGCCAAAGGTCTTATGACTCACGGTATCGCCCGCGGCAAAGTCCTGCGACGCGCTGGCGCGATCGACCTTGCGCTCCACTGTTGGGGACACCTTAGACGACGGCTTTTTGGCTCGCGGTGCGCCCGAGCCAAAGGTCGAGGCAACGCGACCGGCGTCGGGCGAGACCCCACGATGGCGCTCGGTCCCGTAGCTGCTGCCGCCAAAGAAATCGTCGAAGCTCGATCCGCCGCGCGAACCGGAACCGCCGGTCGAGCGCGTATGCGAACCAAACACCTTGCCGCCATACATATCCGAACCCATGCCCGAGCCAAAGGTGCCGCGACGGTCGCCGCGCTTCTCCCAGCCCGTGCCCTCAAAACCGGCAGAACCGATACCGCTAAACTCGATATCCTCAAACGGAATCTCGTTGAGAAAGCGCGAACGCGGGTTGGCGGAGGTCGAACCGTAGGTGCGACGCGTGGCCGCATAGGTCAAGAACAGGCGCTTGCGGGCACGCGTGATGGCGACGTAGGCCAGGCGACGCTCCTCCTCGAGCTTGCCCGGATCATCGCTGCCGCCAAAGTCGTGCACGTGCGGAAAGATACCCTCCTCCATGCCGGCCACGAACACCGCCGGAAACTCCAGGCCCTTGGCGGAGTGGATGGTCATCATGGTAATGGCATGCGTCTCGCCGGCCAGGGAATCCAAGTCGGAGCGCAAGGCCAGCCACTCCATGAGTGCCGGCAGCGCCTTACAGGTGAGCGGACCGTAGGTACGCTCGATCTCGCCGGCATGCACGGCACCCGCCGACAGCTCCGTCGGCGCGGCATACGCGTTGCCTGCGATGGCGGCGGCCAGGGCATCCTGCGGAGACAGCGCCGGAGCGGCCAAGCCATCGAGCGGATTGGAGCCCGCGGCGTCACGGGCGCCGACGAGCGCCTCAAACGAGGATGCCGGGACAGATGGTCCCGGTTCGGGCGCAGACACGCTCACCACGACGGGCTCGGGCTCGGCGCCGGCAGGCACGTCGGCAACACCGGCTGCGCGCAGCTCTTCTAGGCTCTCGAGCGTACCCTCGATATCCTCGTGCGTCTCCTCAAATTCCGCCGCAACGCCCAGAAATTCCTGGATGTTCTCGGCGCGGCTCTCAGATTCCATGGTGCCCTCGACGCGAAACGCCTGCAGAAGGCCCGTCTTATCGACGATCATCTCGACAACGTCCTTGAGCTCGCCGTCCATGCGGCGGCCCTCGCGCACCAGTGAGACAAAGCTCGACAGGCCGTTGCGCACCCTGGCGCTAAACATGCCGGTTTCGGCGCACGCGATCTCGCAAGCCTGGAAGAACGAGCAACGGTTGTCGCGTGCCAGCTGCTCGATCTTTTGGATTGAGGTGGAGCCAATGCCGCGGCGCGGTGTGTTGATGACGCGCTTGACGCTCATCTCGTCGGCCGGGTTCACGATCATCTTGAGGTAGGCCATGACGTCGCGAATCTCGGCACGGTCGAAGAATCGAGTGCCGCCCACGATCTTGTAGGGCACGCCCGCGCGCAGAAACATATCTTCGAGAATACGCGACTGGGCGTTGGTGCGATAAAACACGGCGATGTCGTCGTAGCTCGTGCCTTTGGCATGCAGTTTCTCGATCTCGCCGGCAATCCAGCGGCCCTCGTCGCGCTCGTCGCTCGCCTGGAAGGCCTGAATCTTCTCGCCATCGCCCTCGGCCGTAAACAGGCGCTTGTCCTTGCGCTGCGAGTTGTGGCGCACCACGGCGTTGGCGGCGTTTAGGATATGGCCCGTAGAGCGGTAGTTCTGCTCGAGCTTAACGGTCTTGCAGTTTTTAAAGTCCTGCTCAAAGTCCAAGATGTTGGTGATGTCGGCGCCACGCCAGCTGTAAATGGACTGGTCATCGTCGCCCACAACCATGAGGTTTTGGTACTTGGCGGCCAGAAGGTTGGCGATTTCGTACTGGACGTGGTTGGTGTCCTGATACTCGTCGACGCTAATGTAGCGGAAGCGCTCCTGGTACTTGTCGAGCACCTCGGGGCGGGTGCGCAGCAGTTCGAGTGTGCGCACGAGCAAATCGTCGAAGTCCATCGCGTTGGCGGCGCGCAGGCGGCGCTCCAGCTCCAGGTAGACCTGCGCGGCCTTTTTGTCGTTGGGGCTATCGGCGGATTTGAGCATGTCCTCGGGGCCGATCATGGCGTTTTTGGCCGAACTGATCTTGCTGCGAATCATGTTGATGGGGAACTGCTTTTGCTCGATGCCGAGCGCCTGCATAATGTCACGCACCATGCGCTTTGAGTCATCGTCATCGTAGATGGTGAACTGACCGGTGTAACCCAGCAGGTCGGCGTCCTCGCGCAGCATGCGCACGCACATGGCGTGGAAGGTGCACACCCACATGCCGCGGGTACCGCTGGGAATGAGCGCCGTCAGACGCTCGCGCATCTCGGCCGCGGCTTTGTTGGTAAACGTGATGGCAAGAACCTGCCAAGGCTTAACACCCAGGTCGCCGAGCATATGCGCGATGCGGAAGGTCAGGACGCGGGTCTTGCCCGAGCCTGCGCCGGCGAGGACCAGCAACGGGCCCTCGGTGGTCAGGACGGCCTCGCGCTGGGCGGGATTAAGGCTGTCGATGTCGACGAGCGGCTTGACGGGCTTGGGTGCCGGCGCGGGAACGTCGTAGATGTCGAGCGGAACGAGCTCGGGCTCCGGCGCAGCGGGGGCGGTGTATGCATCGAGCGGCACGGGTTCCGGCGCGGGCGGCGCGGGTACCGCGGCGTTCTTTTCCCAGGGCAAGGGCTGGGTCATGGGCGACTCCTCATCTGACGGACGGCGCGCCTGCGGGCGACGCCATAGTTTGAGCCGTACCAGTATACCGAGCCGCGCGGACACCGATGCAAATCACACCACGACTCCGTGCACCCCGCTCTGGCCGCCGCGCAGCGTCGACCAAGTTACAGGCCGAGCATAGGCTCCAGAACAAAGAAGTACGCGAGCACCACGATGCCCAGAATAATGCGGTAGACGCCAAAGCACTTAAAGTCGTGACGGCGAACGAAGCCCATGAGCCACTTGATGGCGATAAGCGAAACCACAAAGGCCACGACGCAGCCCACGCCCAGAATGGCAATCTCGTTGGTGCCAAACGTACCGCCCTTAACGAAGTACTTGACCAGCTTGAGCGCGCTCGCGCCAAACATAACGGGAATGGCCAGGAAAAACGTGAACTTGGACGCCACCGAGCGCGTGCAGCCCAGCAGCAGGCCGCCGATGATGGTGGAGCCGGAACGTGATGTGCCCGGAATCAACGAAAGCACCTGGAAGCAACCGATACCCAATGCGGTCTTCCAGCTCAGGTCCTCGAGCGTGGCGATGGATCCAAAATCCAAATCCTCGTCATCGTCATTGTCTTCGGTAATATCCGCCGCAGGCGCCGCGAAGTGTGCACCGGCGGGACGCCCGCCCGCCACCACAGCACGCGAACCAAACGAATCGGCAAGAGCGGCGTTCTCGCGCTTACTCGCACGCCAGTTCTCAATCACGATAAACAACACGCCGTACACGATGAGCGCCAGCGCCACGACGGGAGCGTTATAGAAATGCTCCTCCATCCAGTCGTTGAGCGGCAGACCGATCGCCGCGGCGGGAATACAGCCAAGCACAATCTTGCCCCACAGCACCCAGGTGTCGCGACGACCCTCCTTGCCCTTGCTGGGCGAGAACGGATTTAAGTCGTAGAAGAACAGAACGCAAACGGCCAAAATGGCGCCAAGCTGAATCACGACCAGGAACATATTCCAGAATGTCTCGCTCACATTCATCTTGACGAACTCGTCCACCAAGATCATGTGGCCCGTCGACGAAACGGGCAGCCATTCGGTGATGCCCTCGACCAGGCCCATAAAGGCAGATTTTAGAAGCTCGATGATATCCAAAGGGACCCCCTCGTTTGTCACCCGCCGATAGTTGTTCTGCGGACGGTTGCGGGCGATGTCCCATTATCAACCGTTCGGCCGCGGCCGCGCCCACCCTTACCAAAAATCTCGCCCGTTCACAGAATTGCGAGCGGTCAAACCGAAATCCTTGGGTATAACTGCAACAAGCTAAAGTGTCCGGCGGCCAACACGTCGTCCGATGCACGAGCCCCGCGCCCGTGCGATAGACCAAGGAGGAAACCATGAACGAGGGCTATACCAAGGTATTTGTTTCACTCGACGGTACTGAGCAGCAGGATTTTGTGCTCACACGCGCTATCAAGGTCGCCGCAAACAATGGCGCCAAGCTGATCATCGGTCACGTCATCGATTCCACGGCGCTCGAGAGCGCCGGTTCCTATCCGGTCGATCTGGTCAACGGCCTGGAGGAGGCCTTTAAGAACTCCATCGCCAAGCAGCTCGAAGAGGCCAAGGCTAATCCCAACATTCCCGAGGTCGAAGTCATGATTCGCGCCGGCCGTATTCGCGAGACGCTCAAGGACGAGATGCTCGACGTGGTCAAGCCCGATCTGGTGCTCTGCGGCGCTCGTGGCCTGTCCTCGATCAAGTATGCGCTCCTGGGCTCGATTTCGACGTTCCTGCTGCGCAACACCGACTGCGACATTCTGGTCGTGAAGTAGCGTTGCTCCCACCGGCCGCGGGACCTGCGGGGTTTCCTAAGGGCACGTCCTCGCCGCGTTGCGGCTGCGGGATGTGCCCTTAGGAAACCCCTCCCGGCCCCGCGGCCTTCGCAGCCTTACTTCAACGAGTTGGCTGATAGAAAAATGGCGTGCCGCCCCAAACGGGGCGGCACGTTTTGTTCGGGGCGGCACGTTTTTGTTTGGGCGGACGTCTGCCGCGTGCGTTACTCGAAGTATTGAAACTTGTTGGTCGAGAAAGCGAATGTTACGACAAAGCCTTCGCCGGAGTCGGATGCCGCGGTGACGTCGATGCCCATCTTGGAACACAGGCGCGCCACCAGGTAGAGGCCGATGCCCGTTGCGCGCTTGGTGGTGCGGCCGTTATCGCCGGTAAAGCCCTTCTCGAACACGCGCGGCAGGTCAGCCGCGCTCACGCCGCAGCCGTTATCCGCGACGGTAAGCTCGATGCGCTCGCTTGCCAGGCCCTCGTCCAGCAACGCACCCGAAAACACAATCTTCGCGCCGTCCTCACGCGCATATTTAATGCTGTTCTGAATGAGCTGGCCCAGAATAAACTCGAGCCATTTCTCGTCGGTGAACACCTCAAAGTCGAGGTTCTCGCACACCGGAGCCACGTGCGCCGCAATGAGCTCGCGCGCGTTGGCTTTAATCGCGCCCGTCACCAAGCTCTTGAGACCCCAGCGGCGAATTAGGTAGTCGCGCTCTACGACTTCCGAGCGCGCATAGTACAGCGCCTGATCGATATAGCGCTCCACGCGAGCCAGCTCGCGACCCAGGTCATCCACGCGCGACAGGTCGTCTTCGCTGCCGTCCAGGTTTTCCAAAATCAGATGAGCCGCCGCCAGGGGCAGCTTGGCCTCGTGGACCCAGCTCTCGATATAGTCGCGGTAGTCATCGGTCTGGCGCCGGCCTTCCGCCACCTCGTCGCAAGCGGCTTTGCCCACCCGGCGCAAGACCTCATATTCGAGCTCGCCCTCGGCATAGGTCGGGCATTGCACCATCTCCTGCACCCATGCGGGGCTCCCCAGCTCCTCTGCCGCGCGCTCCAGCTGGCACAGAAAACGACGACGGCGCACGTACTCGATCACGATGCCCAGCATGCCAAAGATAAAGGACACACCGACCGCCACGACCACGATGGATGCCGGGGCGCCGGCGACCGTCAGTACAAAACAGCTCAGCAGCACGCCGCAGGTCCACACGGCAACGGGAAGCAGTGCATCTTTAAAGAACTTGGCAAACGACATAACCGGCCCCTAGACCGAATAGCCTTGGCCGCGATGCGTCGTCAAATACCCCTTGATGCCGATTTTTTCGAGCGTGGTGCGCAGGCGGTTGATATTGACGGTGAGCGTATTGTCGTCCACGAAGGCGTCGGAGTCCCACAGGTCCTGCATGATAGCCGAGCGCGAGACGATCTTGCCCGCGCGGCCCAAGAGCAGCGAGAGGATACGCAGCTCGTTTTTGGTGAGCTCGGTACTGTCGCCGGTTGCCGTATTGGTGACCATGGAGCGGGCGAGGTCGAGCTCCAGCCCCTTGTGGACGAGCGTGCTGCGATCGCCCGCCGCCGCGGTGCGGCGCAGCAACGCATTGATGTGCGCCACGAGCACACGGGCGCTGTAAGGCTTGGGAACAAAGTCGTCCGCGCCAAGCGTCATGGCCATGACCTCGTCGATCTCGGTCGTGCGCGACGTGAGGACGATGATAGGAACCTCGGATTCGTGGCGAACCTCGTGGCAGATATGTTGGCCGTCCTTGACGGGAAGCGTGAGGTCGAGCAACACCAAGTCGGGCGCGGCGGCAAGGATATCGCGCGAGACATGCTCAAACGATTCGCAGGCCTCGATTTCAAACCCGGCGCGGGCAAGGATGTCGACAAGCTCACGACGAATGCGCTCGTCGTCCTCAACGACATAGATCAGCGCCATGGATTCCGCTCCCCTCTTGGTTGTCTTGCCCCATTATGACCGCGGAGCCGCAGGTGCGTGCCTCGCGAGGCACCAAGGTGACAGAACTGTTCGCGAACGAAAGCGTTTGGCTCGCCCCTCGCTCGCAACGGGAGCGAGGATCAAATGATTATTAAATCCCCGTCCCAGGAAAATCATTTAGCGGCGGGCACGGAGCTTTTCGTAGCCTTCGGCAAAGAAGGCAACCGTAGCGGCGTCGGACTCGACGGCGTCCGTCTCGGCGGCAGGGACCACGCCGTGCTCGTCACTCACCAGGAACAGCGCGCCCTTGAGCTGCGCGGGAATGTCCACGCGCGTGACCGGGATGCCCTTGGTCTGGGCCAGCTGCTCGATAAGCGTCGCCGTGCCACACAGGCACTCGTCCGCCGGTGCCACAAAGGCCAGCTCGCCGTTGTTGACGGCGGCGAGCAGCTCGGGCGCCACGCCGGTTTCGTCGGCCTCGGAGCGGGCCTCGGCGGAGCGGGCACGCAGCGCCTTGGCCGAAGTATCGGCCAGCGGCTCGTACTCCCCCACCGTCATGGCGGCATTGCCGTTAACGTCGATCACCAGCATGAGCACGCCGTCGCGCGCGGTGTAATCGCCCTCGGCAAGCGACCACTCAACGTGCTGCTTGGCCCAGCTGAGCATGTTATGGGTGAGCGGCTCGCCCTGCACCAGGCGCTCGGACAGCGCACGAATGTGGCGGTTGAGCATGGGCACCTTTTTGTTGGACATGCGCCAACGGCAGACAAGCGCGGGCTTGTCGAGCGTAAACTTCTCGACCGCCTCCTGATTGGCGCAAAAGTCCTCGTACGCACGCTGGTCCTCGGCATTGCCAAACAGCTCGGCATCATCCACAACGGCCATATCCAACCTTTCTCAAAAACATACACCGCACCGTTATACCCAAAAAAGCCGCCTGCACCAACCGGCACGGGCGGCAATAGATAGCTTTAGCTCGGGGCGAGCCAATACCGCTGGTGGAGCATAAGCCAGCGAGCCGGACCCAAGTACCTCAGGTCGCCGCGAAAGAGGAGCGACGCGTACTTCTGTACGCGAGCGACGGTTTGAGCGGCGAGATGAGGTGCTTGGGGCCGGCGCAGCGTCGAGCAGTTACGCGGTTTGGTAAAACCGCGTAACGATCATTAGTGGCGGAAGTGGCGGGCGCCCGTGAAGACCATTGCGATGCCATGCTCGTTGCAGGCCTGGATGCTCTCGTCGTCGCGCTTGGAGCCGCCGGGCTGGATGATGCAGGTCACGCCGTGCTCAGCAAGCACGTCGACGTTGTCGCGGAACGGGAAGAACGCGTCGCTTGCGCAGGCAAAGCCGCCCTTCTCCACGCCCTCGCGCTCGCAGAAGTCCTCGGCGCGCTCGCAGGCAAGCAGTGCGGAGTCAACGCGGTTGGGCTGGCCCGGGCCCATGCCAATGCCGGCCTTACCCTTGGAGACCAGGATGGCGTTGGACTTGACGCCCTTGCAGACCTTCCAGGCAAACTCAAGCTCGGCCATCTCGGCATCGGTGGGCTTGCGGTCGGTGGGGAACGTAAAGGTCGCGGGATCCTCGATCACGTGGTCGACCTCCTGCACCAGCATGCCGCCGTCGATGGAGCGCAGCTCCACCTCGGCGCCGTGGTCCACGCCGCCGGTAGCCAGCACGCGCAGATTGGGGCGCTTGGCCATGCGCTCGAGCGCCTCGGCGGTGTAGCTCGGGGCGATGATGACCTCGACGAACTGCTTGTTCTGATCGGCAAAGTGCTCAACCAGCTCAAAGGGAACCTCGCGGTTGCAGGCGATGATGCCGCCGAAAGCGCTCTTGGGATCGCAGGCAAAGGCGCGGTCGTAGGCAGCCGTGATGTCCTCGGCAACGGCGGAGCCGCAGGGGTTCTGATGCTTGAGGATCACGCAGGCAGGCTCGTCGAACTCGCGAACCAGGTTCCAAGCGGCATCGGCGTCCAAATAGTTGTTGTAGCTGAGCGGCTTGCCCTGAATCTGCTCGGAGCCCACGAGCGGGAACTGCGAGCTCGCGGAGTTCTCGCAGCCATCGGCAAAGCGGTAGACCGTAGCCTTCTGCTGAGGATTCTCGCCATAGCGCAGGTCGTCGACCTTCTCCAGCGAGACCTCGAGTTTGGCAGAGGTGTCCGCCACGTCGCTTGCCTGGGCAGCAAGCCAACGGGAGATAGCCGTGTCGTAGGCGGCGGTGGTCTGGTAGACCTTCACCTGCAGGCGACGACGGGTGGAAAGCGTGGTGCAGCCACCGGTCTCGCGCATCTCGGCCAGGACGGCATCATAGTCGGCCGGGTCGGAGATGACGGTAACGCTCGCGGCGTTCTTGGCGGCAGAGCGAAGCATGGAGGGGCCACCGATATCGATGTGCTCGATGGCATCCGCGAAGGTGACCTCGGGGTTGGCGACGGTCTTCTCGAACTCGTACAGGTTGACGACGACCAGGTCGATCAGCTTAATGCCGTGCTGGGCTGCCTCCTGCATGTGCTGCTCGGAATCGCGGCGAGCCAGCAGCGCGCCGTGAACCTTGGGGTGCAGCGTCTTGACGCGGCCGTCCATCATCTCGGGATAGCCCGTGAACTCCTCGATGGGGGTTACGGGAACGCCCGCGTCCTCGATGGCACGAGCCGTGCCGCCCGTAGAGATGATCTCGACGCCAAAGTCGTCAACCAGCGTCCGTGCGAAATCGACGACGCCCGTCTTATCGGTAACCGAGATCAACGCGCGTGCGATCTTCACATCAGATCCCATGCAGTCCTCCTGTCTGGTACGCCGCCGTGCTCTGTGAGTCGGTGATACGTCGATCTGCAGCGCTCGCGCAGCGGCATTGAAAATACTGATTCAATGTAGCGCATCGAGCGCATCGATGCACCCCGTAACGGGCGCATGTGCAGAAAAAGCTTGCGAGCGGGGGTTGCAGGAGCGCCACTGGGCACGGTGAGTTGATGGAACACAGGGGCACCATAATTAGATGCCAACGGCATGGTAGAACTGTGCTCGATATGCATCCGCAATAGAAAGAGGCACTATGGTCTCGCGGGTTCTCTACCGACCGTTTGATACCGAAGACTTCGACGCCATCGCGCTGATCTTGCAGCAGCTTTGGCATAACAATTCGGATAACGAAGAGTACAACCGCCTTGAGGCCGCGTGCGATCTTGCCTATTGCCTTTCTTCCTCGACGTTTTCGCAGGTCGCCGTAATCGACGGCCAGGCGCGCGGCATTGCACTCGCACGTGCGGGGCAAAGCAGCGGTGCCACCGTTAAGGAGCATTGGATGGATACCGAACGCGCATTGCTGTCGCAGATGCGTGAGCTGGAGCCCGATGCCTGTGCCGAGTATCTCTCGTTTGTGCGCGCCACCATTCGGACCAACAACCGCCTGCTCGAGAGCAGCCCGCTGCCGCATGACAACGAGGTCACGTTGCTTGCCGTGGATCGCGATGTCCACGGCCTGGGCGTTGGCTCGGTTCTGCTCGATGCCGCGGTCTCGCACCTGTCCTCGCGCGGAGCGTCGAGAGCGCACCTGTATACCGACTCCAACTGCTCGTGGAAGTTCTACGAGCTGCACGGCTTTAAGCGCACGGCCACGCACCGCGCCAACCGCGAAGAGCGCCGCCACGACATGCCGCGCGAAAGCTTCCTCTACGAACTCGACCTGACAGCCTAAAACCGGCAGTTAAGGACGTCCCCTTTGTGCCGGTGCCCCGGGACACCCCTTGGCAGCAACCACACCTAGTCGTTGGGGACGTTCTTAAATGACTAGTCGCCAGGGACAGTCTTGAACAAAAGAGTCGCCGAAACCCTCGCTGGCATCACCCTATAGAGGAGTCTGCAAATAGCGGTGGGCAAAAGTAAAAGATCGGCGCATTTTGGCGCATAAAAAGGGGATGGGCTTTCCCCGACGGCTGCCGAGAAAAGCCCATCCCATAATTTAGGACCGCTAGAACGTTCCGCCGCCGCCTCCGCCGACGCCGCCGCCCCCGCCGCCCGAGAAGCCACCACCGCCGCCGCCGCTCGAGCTATCGGAACTCGAAGCCAGCTCACGGATGCTCTCGTGATACACGCCATCGAACGAATCGAGCGGAGACTGGTTTCCGTAGTGATGGTAGTACCACCAGTAACAGGGGTAATTGTCGTAGAAGCCGTCGGCCTCGCGCACCTCGGGCGGCACGGCCTCGGCAAGCTGACGCAGAACTTCCTTGGAAACGCCCAGCGCCGCACCCATCACCAGAAGTTTATTCCACAGCACCAGATCGCCGGGGACGGCTTCCTTTAGACGCGTGAAGTCCTCGAGCCAATGCTTGAGCGCCTTGCAGCGAGCCGCCACCTCGGCGCCCTCCGGCGTAAGGCGGCGGAACGTAAGGCCCACGCCAATACCCATCAGCACAATCGGCACCGAGATAACCGCGGCGACAATGTTCACCTGTGCGCCGTCGGTAAAGAAGATGGATCCCACGGGAACAAAGGCGATCAGAGTACCAAGAACCAGGCAAAACACCATTGCGACAATGCCGTCCGAGGCAACGTACTCGCTATCGGCCAGTTTGCCCTTAACGGTGCTCTGATAGTCCTTGAGCTTGTCGCCCACGGGCGAAGCGTGCTGCTTAACATAGTGTTGCAGCTCGTCAAACGTGCGCGAGCGATCGCCGTTCTCGTCGGGCTTAGCACCGGCAAAGAAAACCTTGAGCACCATGCGGTCAATGCCCTTGGCCGACTTCCAGCCCGCATCACTCACCGTCACACGATACGTCTGCTCCTCTTTTTCGCGACGGAGCAGGCCCTTCTTGCCCTTGGTCGCGATTGCCTCCTCTAACTTGATCACGCGATCGTCGGTGAGCTTCATGAGCGTGGCGATATATGCCTGATCGGGCACCTCGTTCCAGCTCATGAGGGCCGAAAGCACGGCGGGATGGTCGGCCGAGGGCACGTCGCGGAAGTATTCGTCCTGGAACAGCGGTTTGGGCTTGCGCTTGCGCAACTTGAGCACGGCGATTGTGCCGGTAAAGGCCACCGCCGCGACAACGCTAACCACGGCAAGTGCATTGGCGATCATGCGGGCGTGAGCGCGGCGGGCGTTGGCCTCCTCGGCCCACGCCTTCTCCTCGCTCAGAATTGTCGGCATGCGTTCCTTGCCCGAGGCGGCGAGCTGCGGCACCCAATCGCTGGGGAAGGCGATGCGCGCCTCGGCGAATTCGCCCTGATGCACGCAGGGTATGGTATAGGTGACCATGGGCTCGTCCGCGTCGAGCGACACGTCGCCCGTGAGCGGACCGTGGCCCCATGCACGGAAGTTATCGCCCTTGACGGCCGCCGTTCCGGCAGCGGCATTTGCGAAGTAAACTTCCATCTCGACGTCATCGGAGTCCGCAGACCAGCCGTCGCCCACAAACTTCCAGTAGAGCTCGGCGGTATCGGACCAGTTCATAACCGCACCGCTCATGGTGTAGCTCACGTAATAGATCGCGCTGTCGCCGCTCTCGTGGGGGCTGAACACCTTGATCTTTACGCCGCCGTCGGACTGCTCAACCGTATAGACGCCGTTGTCGCCTTTGTTTGCATAGTCAACCCTGCTAAACGCGGCATCATCTTCCTCGACGCTCAGCACATCGACACCCGCCGTACCACCCTGCTGGTTGGTGCCCGTATTGATATCCCAATACACGCCGTTGATGTCGTCGTCGAAATCAAACCGGCGTCCCTCGACAACGGTCAGCGACCCATCGGCTTCAACCGTGGCACCGATATAGGTTTGGGTCATGGAATACCCGTCGGCACGTGCAACGGCGGGCAACAGCAGCAGCACGCACGCGACGAGTGCGCAAATGGAAGCAAATCGCGCAAGCAGGCAGCGCTGCCGACAAGCATTGGCAACGGGGGCGTTCATAGGCACATCCTTTGTCTGTAAAACCAACAGCGCCATTGTCCCACGTTTGCGGGTACACATGACGAACATCTAGGCGACCGGAGCGCCAAACGGGATGAAAGTCATGCCTGCCGCCAGCAGCTAATCATTGGGTAGTCATTGGGGACGTTCTTAAATGACTAGTCATGAGGGACACCCTTGGCATGGCCCGCGCCAGCAATAGATACCACTTCACAGCTCCGTCACAGGTGTAGCAGCTTTGTGTGGGCGCGGCACGCGCTGATTGAGCCGCCAGCCGAGGGGCATAAAGCAGTTGAGCGAAACCGGTTTGCCCCTTTGCCGTTCGCTCGAGGATCATGTCCCCCTTTTCCGCGGAAACCCCGGCAGTTGCGAAGAGCTGCCGGGGTTTCTGTTGTCTAAGGTACTGAGTTGATCGACAGGAATCAAAGCACCGAGCCTGCGGCCCACCATACGCAATGCGGGGCCTCGACAACTTGCGGACCACAGTGACGCCTCCCCATCGCGCCCCGCGCTATACTCGTCCGCATGGATATCAACGCACGCAACATAGCAACGCCCGCCGCGAACGCGCCAACAACGCCGCCCGCCTCCGTTCCCGTACCTGTCGTAGGCCGTTTTGCCCCGTCGCCCTCGGGCCGCATGCACCTGGGCAACGTGTTCAGCTGCCTGTGCTCGTGGCTTTCGGCCCGCAGCCAAGGCGGCAGCATCGTGTTACGCATTGAGGATCTGGACGATCGCTGCAAGCGCCCGGAACTTGCCGCTCAATTGATTGACGACCTGGCCTGGCTAGGGCTTGAGTGGGACGAAGGCCCCTACTACCAGCACGATCGTCTGGACCTGTACGAAAGCGCCTTGCGCCGGCTGAATGACGCCGACCTCACCTATCCCTGCTTTTGTACGCGTGCCGAACTCCACGCCGCGAGCGCGCCGCATGCCAGCGACGGCACGCCCATCTACCGCGGCGCCTGTCGAAACCTTTCTGTCGAAGAGATCGCCCGCCGCAGCGTTCTGCGCGCCCCGGCCACGCGTCTGCGCGTGCCTACCGTCGATGACCTCGCCGGCGACGTGATCGAATTCGTGGACCGTACGTACGGCGCCCAATGCGAGGCACTCGCCACCGAGTGCGGCGACTTTTTGGTGCGCCGCAGCGACGGCGTTTTTGCCTACCAGCTAGCCGTGGTGGTCGACGACGCTGCCATGGGCATCACCGAGGTCGTGCGCGGATGCGACCTGCTGGGCTCCACGCCCCGCCAAATCTACCTGCAACATCTGCTGGGACTTCCCACGCCGCATTACGCGCACATTCCGCTGCTCATGTCGCCGGACGGCCGCCGCCTTTCCAAGCGCGACCGCGATCTGGACCTGGGCGAGCTACGCGCACGCTTTGGCGCACCCGAGGCGCTGCTGGGCTGGCTCGCCGGGCAAACGGGCATCACACCGGACACCACGCCGCGCTCTGCCGAGCAGTTGGTCGAGCACTTTAGCTGGAATGTCATCCGCGCGCACCGCGAGAACATCACCGTAACGGCCGAGTAGCCAAATACCTCGCCCCTACGCAACGTCCCAGGGCTGGAGTTCGTCGCCCAAGCGAACGATGCAGTCGTAGAGCACGGTATGGCGCTCGGCAGGGTTGGCATCCCGATGAAAATGCCCGTAGTACCAGCGCTTGTAGGCCAAGCGGTCTTCCAGCTCATCGAAAAATGCTGTAAGTCGGTCGACGTCGGGGCAATTCCAGCCGGGCGCAGGATAGAGCGTGGGCGAAAGCATGCGCGTAGAGCAGGTGTGGGTGACCACGTAGTCAACCTTCCAGCCCACGCTGTCGAGCTTTGTCCGCGCCTCCTCAAAGTTGCGCTCGTCCGGCAGCTCCTGTGGCCACCAGCTGGAATAGGGAATGCGGTATTCCTTATCCACGCTCGTGGCGCCGCCCATGGTAAAGATCGTTGAGCCGTCGAGCTCAAAAACCTCGCCGCGCGTCAGGCGCCGTATGGGAGAGGTATCCGACAGGCGTTGCGTTAGCCCACCGTGCCACAGCTCCATGGGACGCTCCGCCCAGTGATCGAAACGCTCGTGATTGCCGTCGACGAACAGCACGGTATAGGGACGCGATTCCAGCCAAGCGATGTCGGCGCACTCCTCGGCAGAGAAATCCCACGGAAAGCCAAAGTCGCCGGCGACAAGCAGATAGTCTTCGCTCGTCAGACTATCCCCAAGATCCCAGTCGCGCAGCTTTTGCATGTCGACGCCGCCGTGAATATCGCCCGTCACATAGACCGTCATCGGATCACCGCTTCCCCGTAAGTAGCTAGTCCACATTCTGCACGATCACTAAGCCAACCGTTCCAGCCCTTCCATCCCTTAGGGCTTACCCCTCGTTCTTCCATCCAAACGGATCAAGCACCCAAAAAATCAGATCGAGCACGCCGCCGGTCATCATAGCGCCGGCAAAGGCCATGCAAACGCGCAGAGAACCGGCACTTCGGAGCACGTCGAATGGTCCCAGAACAGCCAACAGCGCGACCGCTGCGCCGACCACGCACAGCGCGAGGCACGGCCCCGCGTCCTTGACGCACTTCTTTGCGAGATGCTTGGTGTTATCACTCATCAATATCGGACTCCTTAGAGGGCCGTTGTTTGGGTACATGCCGCCGCGGCAGAGCAGGGCGGCAGGGTAAGTGTCACATGCCGTGCGGACATCAATGGAGAAACCACGCCCCTCAGACCAAAGCCGGCAATCAATACCGTCATATGCCCAAAACACGAACGATCGATCTGTTATCCTGGCGCCAACATAGTCTTTCGAAAGGTTTGGCCGGGATGACTACGCAGCAGCAGATTGATATTGAATTCGACTCGCTTGCACGCGAGAACGATTCACCCAAGCTCATCGCCAACTCGAAGGCGACAGGCGGAACACTACTATCCGTTATCAAAGAGCAGCTCTCAACCTGCAGCTCCTTTGACTTTTGCGTAGCGTTTGTTGCAGACGGCGGTCTTCAAATCCTGGTCGAGGCGTTCCAGGAGCTCAAACAGCGTGGCATTAAGGGCAGGCTGCTCACGTCCACCTACCTCAACTTCAATTCACCCGATGTATTTCGCAAACTCCTGGAATACGACAACATGGAAGTTCGCGTATTCCAGGGTAATTTGCATGCCAAGGGATACATTTTTGATAAGGGCGAGACCAGCATGGTTATCGTCGGCAGCTCCAACATGACGCAGGCTGCCCTCACCTGCAATAAAGAGTGGAACGTGCTGTACCAGACTGTCGAGAACAGTCGCCTGCTCGGCGAACTGAGGGGCGAGTTCAATTCGTTGTGGAACGACACCTCAACCGTTTTGCTTTCCCAAGACTGGATTGAGAACTATGCCGCATATCGCTCGGCACGTCCGCCAAAGCCCAAATCGAAACCGACATTCAGATCTGCGGAAACGCCGGCGCAGAATGACCTCGAAGAAATCAAGCCCAATAAAATGCAGCAGCGCGCCCTTGAGGCGCTCGGCGTAATCCACCGCAAGGGCGAGACCCGCGCCCTGCTGGTCTCGGCAACCGGCACCGGCAAGACCTTCCTTTCGGCGTTCGACGTGCTCGCAACTAAACCCCGGCGCGTCCTCTTTCTTGCGCACCGCCGGCGCATTATCGACGCCTCCCGCGCAAGCTACGAACGCCTCTTAGGTAGTACCTATACGTTCGACACCTATCAAACTGACAAGAATATAAGCAATGCTACCTGCGTGTTTGCCATGTGTTCTTCGGTCGCCAAACATCTGAGCGATTTCCGTCCCGATGAGTTCGAGTACATCGTCATCGACGAGGCCCACCGCACGGGATCCCAGGGTTACCAATCCATCATGTCGCACTTTACGCCTCGGTTTTATCTGGGCATGACCGCTACACCCAATCGCACCGACGGCTATGACGTCTTCGCTCTTTTCAATCACGTCATCGCGTTCCAGATCACGCTGCAGGACGCTTTGGCCGAGGAGATGCTTGCCCCCTTCCATTATTTTGGCATTCACGATCTGGAGATTGACGACGAAACGGTCGAAGATATCGCCCTGTTCGGGCGCTTGACGTCCGACGAGCGCGTGCGTCATATCACCGAGAAGATCGAAGAATATAGCGTCACCAAAAGCAATCGCAGGGGCTTAATTTTTTGCAATCGAAACGCCGAGGCCAAGGAACTGTCACGCAAATTCAACGCTCTCGGATATCGAACGGTTGCGATTAGCGGTCAAGATCCCGATGAGGTCCGCGATGCCGCGATCAGCCGACTTGAAGCCGGCGAGCTCGAGTACATTTTCTCGGTCGATATCATGAACGAAGGCGTCGACATCCCCTCGCTCAATCAAATCATCATGCTTCGACGCACCGACTCCGCAATCATCTTTATTCAGCAGCTCGGACGAGGTTTGCGCTTGAATGATGGTAAGGAATACGCACTGGTGCTCGACTTTATTGGCAACTACCAGAGCAACTTCCTGGTGCCCATCGCGCTTTCGGGTGACAAGACATATAACAAAGACCGCCTGCGCCGTCTTGTTCAAGAGGGCGATTCGGCGATCCCCGGATGCTCGACCGTGAGCTTCGATCGTATTTCCGAGGCACGCATTTACAAGGCCATCGACGGCGGCGATTTCACCTCCGTCAGGTTTTTGAAAAACGAATATCTCGACTTGCGCCAAAAACTCGGCAAGATTCCCTCGCTGCTCGAATTTGATCGTAACGGCTCCATCGATCCGCTGCTTATCTTCAAGAATAGCGGCCTGGGCTCCTACCACGTATTTCTTTCCAAATACGAGCCGGACTACACGGTTCAATTTTCCTCTGATCAAACCAAGATTCTCAAATTTATTTCTCAAAAACTTGCCGCGGGCAAGCGATTCGAAGACCTCTATTTGCTTCAAACGCTCGTCGAAGCCGGACACGAGGGCTACCGGCATATGCGCGAGGCTGCGCTTAGGAACCACCGCGCACAGCTTAAGGACAGCGCCGTTAGGTCGGCAATCGCAGTCCTTAAGGGCGACTTTGCCACTCCTAAGGATTTCGTTTCCCTGCTCATTGACGATGGAACCGGACCTCGTCTGACCGAAGTGTTTGCGACCGCTCTGCGCAACGCAGAGTTCAAACGTCAGATTCTTGAGGTGCTGGATTTTGGTATCGCGCGCAACCGACTCGACTATGCCGAGACGTACGAAAACACAAATTTCGTTCTCAACGCCAAGTACACGTACGAAGAGGTTTGCCGCTTGATGAACTGGGAAAAGAACATCAACGGCCAAAATCTTGGCGGCTATTTTTACGACGAAAAGACCAATACATTCCCTGTGTTTATTAACTATGACAAGGCGCCCGACATTAGTGAGTCAATTCAGTATGAAGATCGCTTTGTTTCGCCGAGCAAGCTTATCGCAATCTCCAAGGGCAACCGTACGCTCAACTCTCCCGAGATTCTGCGACTGCAGGTATGGCCGGAAAACGGCCTGAAGACGTATTTGTTTATGCGAAAGAATAAGGACGATAAGGGTGGCAAGGAGTTCTATTTCTTAGGCGAAATGCATCCGACCGGTGAGTTCGAAGCTATTAAAACTAAGAGCGGCGACAACGCCGTTGAAATCGAATATGAGCTCAATGTGCCTGTACGACAGGACATCTACGAGTTTATGCTCAGCGATTTGAGCGAGGCCGAGTAAAAAAGAGCGGGCCGCCATGTGGCGCCCGCCCCTTTCTTACATAAGCCCGAGTTTCTTTTCGAGCTCCTTAACGACTTTAACGTCTGCCGGAAGCCAATCGACATCCCACAGGTTATTGGTATCAAGCCATTTCATATCCTCGTGAGCATGCTCTTTGAACTCCCCCGAAAGAATGGTAGCTAGGTAGCACTGCATCGACAGGTGGAACGTCTCGTAATCGTGTTCGACCGTGCAAAGATAGTCGAGGTTACCGATCGTGACCTCGAGCTCTTCTTGAATCTCGCGCACAATTGCCTGCTCGCCGGTCTCGCCCGGCTCGAGCTTGCCGCCCGGAAATTCCCAGCCGTCTTTAAACTCGCCATAGCCGCGCTGGCAGCTCAGAATTTTTCCGTCCTTCTGAATAACCGCTGCTGCAACATTGATTGATTTCATAACTAGTTATCACCTCTCCAGTTGAGCCCAACCAGTATAGGTGATCAACCGCCCGCCATGTCCCAGTCGCCTGAAAACCACCTGCTCGACCAACCCTTAACGCCGTTTTGCACCGGCACCCCATCCCCCGCTATCGAGGTCTAATACTTTTCCGCGAAGTGAACGTCTGTTTTTGGACCCCTGAAGCATCCACATTTTTCGTCGGCAAAATCGCAGGATTTCAGCATCGAAACCGCAGGAAACGGCACCTCTAAAGTTTCGATGCTTCGGGGGTCCGTTTTAGCTCGTTCACTTCTCGGAAAAGTATTAAACCTCGCTGCTAGCTACCCAGAAGGGCACCTCTTCCTTCCCCACAGCACCCAAAAACTCATCCAACATTAATCTTGGCTCAAGAATCGCTTAATCTATAACCTGCACTATGAAGTTCGACCAAGGGCGGGGCGGCGCCGCGCAACGCAGACCGCTGAACGCAACGCTCGCGCCCGGGCAGATCGCCCGACGTCGCGCCCATCGAACGAAAGGACAGGTCATGGACGACCTCGAAAAAGTTGAAACCATCCGCACCAAGTGCAACGTGAGCTACACCGATGCCAAGGCCGCGCTCGAAGCCGCCGACGGCAACGTTTTGGACGCCATCATTTGGCTCGAGTCGCAAGGCAAGACCCAGACCACATCGGCGCACGCCGCCACCGAATCCGAGCCGGTCGATGAACCCTCGGCCGAGATGGTCGCCGCGCAGGCAGCCTACGAGAAGTCGAGCGAAAAGACTGACTTTTCCAAGAAGATGGACAGCGTGTGGGAGTACCTCAAAAAGCTCTTCCGCCTGAGCCTGGACACCAAGTTTATCGCCACGCGCCGCGACGCCATCATCCTCAACATCCCCATCCTGATCCCCATCGTCGCCCTGTTTGCCTGGGGCGCCACGATATGGCTCATGCTGATTGGCCTGTTCTTTGGCATGCGCTACCGCATCGATAGCGACGGCGACGTGCCCGGCAGCATCAACAACCTTATGAATCACGCCGCTGACGCCGCGGACGACATCAAGCAAAACCTGAACGACGACAAATAATCGCAGACGGGGGCACGCATGACACAGATCCTGATCGTAGAGGACGAGGAGAAAATCGCCCGCTTTGTGACGCTCGAGCTGGAGCACGAGGGCTACCAGGTGGAGCACGCCGCCGACGGCCGCACCGCCGTGGACCTGGCGCTGGAGCACGACTACGATCTGATTCTGCTCGATGTGCTGTTGCCGCAGCTCAACGGCATGGAGGTCTTGCGGCGTGTCCGCAAGCACAAGGATGTGCCGGTGATTATGGTCACCGCGCGCGATGCCGTGATGGACAAGGTGGCCGGCCTCGATGCCGGTGCCGACGATTACCTGACCAAGCCGTTTGCGATTGAGGAGCTGTTCGCACGGATTCGCGTGGCGCTGAAGCGCGCGGAGGCCGTGCGGGCGGCTTCGGGCGTTGGTGGCGCCGGCGCTGGGGCGGGCATGGCGGGCGGCGCGGGCGGCGACGCCGCTGCGGTGCCCCCGGTCAGCAAGTCGACCAAGGCTTCCGTCGCGCCCTCCCCCGCCGCGCTCACCGTGGGCTCGGTCGTGCTCGACCCCGACCGCCGCGAAGTCACGGTCGGCGGCTCGCCCATCGCGCTCACGGCCCGCGAGTTCGACGTTCTCGCCCTGCTTATGACACATGCCGAAACCGTGCTCACACGCGAGCGCATCGCGCACGAGGCGCTGGGCTACGAATACGTAGGCGACACCAACAACGTCGACGTACACATCGCGCACCTGCGTGCCAAGATCGAGGACGCCGGCGGCGCCCGCATCATCCAGACCGTGCGCGGGGTGGGCTATGTCTGCCGTGCGTAACGCCGAGACCAAGCGCGTCACCTCCATCGCCCGTGCCATCAACTGGAGCTATATGTGGCGCCGCCTGATGAGCTATGTCTGGCTCGATCTGCTGCTGATGGTGATTGCAGCGGCGATCCTCGTCTATGGATACAACCAGACGCTGCCCGACAGCGCGTTTACCGCAGGATGGATCCCCGGCGCCACTGTTCAAGGCATGTCGCTGAAGCCCGCGCGCGACTGGGACCTGACAACGCTCACCTATACTGTCGAGCTTGCGCGTACCACCAAGACTTTCCCTCTCGCACAGGACCTCGTCGCGCTATGGCCTCTCTACCTTGTCGTTGTGGGTTGGCAGGTCATCAGCGTGCTCAACATGCTCGGCGGCGCAAGGCACGTGCGTCGCACCATGGCACCGCTCAACGACTTGGCCCTGCGCGTGGACGAACTCGGCCGCATGCAACTCTCCGGCGGCAAGATGGAAACACTGGAGCAGGCCATCGAGCGCGCGAGTGTCGACTCGCCAAGCGTCACCACCGGCGACGCCGACCTGGCAAGCATCGAGGTCGCGCTCAACCGGCTGCTGCGCCAGATGCAAGAGGCCAAGCTGCAGCAGATGCGCTTTGTCAACGATGCAAGCCACGAGCTGCGCACGCCCATCGCGGTGATTCAGGGCTACGTAAACATGCTCGACCGCTGGGGCAAAGACGACCCGGACGTGCTGGCGGAATCCATCGCGTCCCTCAAGGCCGAAAGCGAGCATATGCAGGAGCTCGTGGAGCAGCTGCTGTTTTTGGCACGCGGCGATGCCGGGCGCACGGTCCTGCGGCGTGCGCATACCAACCTGGCCGCACTGGTCGGCGAGGTGTGCGAGGAATCGCAGATGATCGACGCCGCGCACATGTATCGGCTGGCTTTTGACCCTGCATTTGCCAACGATCCGCGCTGCGACGCACCTGTCGACGTGGCGCTTGTGAAGCAGGCTCTGCGCGTGATCGTGCAGAACGCCGCCAAGTATTCGAACGCGGGAACGACCGTCACGTTTGCCATAACTCCCGATACGGGCACGGGCGCGATCGACATAAGTGTTGAGGACGAGGGTATCGGCATGAACCAGGAGTCCGCAGCTCACGCGTTTGAACGGTTCTACCGCGCCGACAACGCACGCGATGCCGGCGCGCAGGGCTCGGGCCTGGGGCTTGCCATTGCTAAGTGGATTGTCGATAGCCATGGCGGCGCCATTGGCGTGACCTCGGTCGAGGGCGTCGGTAGCCGCTTTACGATTCGCCTGCCACGGTAGGAAGCCCCCTCGTGAATCGAGGTCTAATACTTTTCCGGAAAAGTGAACGAGCGTATTTGGACCCCTGAAGCATCCACATTTTTCGACGGGATAATCGCAGGATTCCAGCATCAAAACCGCAGGAAACGGTACCCTCAAAGTGTCGATGCTTCGGGGGTCCAATTCTGCTCGTTCACTTCTCGGGAAAAGTATTAGACCCCGATTTCATGTCCCCTAAAAAGGTCGCCCCCTCGGCAAAAAAAGGGATAGGGCCATGCGGCCCTATCCCTTTTTTCGTTATAGCAGCTTGTGCGCTACTCGCGACACAGGTGCACGGCGAAGCCGGCGAACTCGCGCTTAAAGTACACAAGCTTGGTGCCGCCGTCGGGCAGCAGCACGCGCGACTCCTCGTTGACCTCGAGCCCGTGCTCGGCAAACCACTTCTCGGCAGCATCGATGTCGTTGACGGCAAAGCCTATGTGGCCCTTGGCGCCACGACCGTTCTGCTTCATGATCTCGACCAGCGAGTCGTTAAAGTACGAAACCGGGGTCTCGCTGACGGGCAGGCCCATCATCGTCGAGAACAGCTCCGCGATCTCCAGGGCGTCTGCCGGGTCGGTGGCGTTAATGCCCACATGGGCAACGCGCATGCCAAAGAGCTCGACCGGGTTGGCGTTCTGCTCGTTCATACAGGCAGCGTCTACTGAGCCATGACGTCGAGAACGGCCTTCTCGGCAGCGACGCGGTTCATGCCGGTCATAAAGGGCACGCCGCTCACGTACGGGCAGGTGAGGCCCTCGGGGGCAACGGTGGTGGCGATCAGCAGATCGGCGCCCTCGTCGCAAGCGTCCTTGGCCTCGGAAATGGCGCACTGCACGATCTCATACTTGCCGGCGTAACCGTTGGTGTCGAGCATGGTGGCGACCTTCTGGGCAACGAGCGTGGAAGTAGCAGCGCCAGCACCGCAAGCCAAAACGATCTTCTTCATAGGTAATGTCTCCCTTCATGGTTTACTTTAGGTAAGTGTACCGCAGCGAGCGATGGCGCTCGGCCTCGATGCACTTTTGTGCCAGTTTGCTTGCACGCTGCGTATAATACATCTAGTACGTTTTGTCATACCGCTTGTTTTACGAGCGACCGAGGAGCTCAATATGCCCGATTCCCGCACACTCTGGACCGTCGTCGTTGTCATCTGTATCGCCGTGTCGCTGCTCTTTAGCATCAAAAAACGCACCACGTTTAAACGCCTGCAGCGGCTCATGGCCGCCAAACAGTGGGACGAGTTCGATCGTTTGCTCGACGGCAAACTCACCAGCATGCTGTACCCGCGCTACAACCGCGACTACCTGCGCCTGAACTCCTATCTGCTGCGCGAGGACCACGAGCGCGCCGACGAGATGTTTGACCTGCTGCTGGGGCTCAACCTGCCCAAGATGCAGCGCGTCGATCTGGTGATCAAGGCCTTTAACTACTACGTTGGCCAGGAGGACCGCAAAAAGTCCAAGGAGCTGCTGCACGAGATCAAGGGCTTTGAGGGTGGCCAAGCCGAGGCAGTCGCGCACGAATGCCAGCTGATGTACGACACGATGATCCTCAAGCGCCACAACGACATTCCCGAGCTGGAGCGCATGCTCGAGGATGTCGGCAACGACCCGGTCAAGCGCTGCCGACTGGAGTACCTGCTGGCCCTGCAGTACCAAAACAAGGGCGACGAGGCAAAGTTCCAAGAGTTCCTCGAGAAGTCGGGCCAACACTCGATGGCCGTCAACGCGTAACGGACGGCTTGTGCTAGACTTCTAGTCTTACGGGGGCGTGGCGGAATTGGCATACGCAGGAGACTTAAAATCTCTCGCCGCAAGGATTGTGGGTTCGAGTCCCACCGCCCCTACCACGTATTGTTTACGAGCCCGTGTCCCTTTGGAATGCGGGCTCGCTTCTTTTGGATACCGTCAAGCCTCTAAGTTGCGGTGGAATAGTTCCTGTTTTGGCAGTTTATCAGCCCATTTAGGAACTATTTCACCGCAACTTATGAGGGGATGGTTAAAGGACGCTGAGGCTGGGGGTCCAGGCGATGGTGGGGGTCGCGCCGTCGAGAACCTCGTTGATGGTGGCGGCCATTCCGGCGAGCAGGCTGTTCTCGCTTACAGTGAGCGCGTCGTAGCCGCCGGCTCGCATGAGCTCGCGAATCACCACAGCACCAGCCAAGATCACGCCCGCACGCTTGGGTTGCACGCCTGGCAACGCGGCGATGCCCGCGACATCCAGCGAGGACATGCGCTCGATAGCGGCCGAAACCTGGTCCAGAGAAAGCTCGCGCAGGTGCACAAAACTCGAATCATACGGCTCCAGCTCGTGAACGAGCGCAACGAGCGTGGTGACGGTGCCACCCACCGCGACCAGGCGCTCGGCTCGCTCAAAGTCGACAGGCAAGCTCTTAAAGTAGCCCGCAAACTGCTCGTTTGCCCAGCCGGCAGCAGCCGCAAGCTCGCTGCCCGTTGGCGGCAGCGCCGAGAAAAACCGCTCCGTCACGCGGCGACAACCGATGTCCAGCGAGCGCGTTCCCTCCAGCGCAAAGACCCCACGCTCCGGCGCATAGACGCCCGTCGCGAGCTCCGTGGATCCGCCACCCGAATCGGTAACAATGATGCGCTCGCCGGCAAAGTCGTGCGCCACGCCAAAAAACGTCAGGCGCGCCTCGACCTCGCCCGGAATCACCTGCGGCTCGAGCCCCAGCTCGCGCAGGCCGTCCAGCAGCAGCGCGGCATTGGACGCATCGCGCGCGGCGCTCGTGCACGTGGTGCAGATGCACGCGGCCCCAAAGGCACGGGCCTCGTCCACAAACATTCGGCACGCAGCGAGTACGCGCCCAACGGCCGCCTCACAAAAGCGCCCCGTTGCGTCCACGCCCTCGCCCAAGTCGGTAATCTCGGTATGCTTGGACGATTCCACGATCGCCCCGTCCTCGACCTGGGCCAGCACCAGTCGCGACGACACCGTTCCCAGGTCAATCGCCGCCACCTTATATCGTTTGCAATTCGTCATTGCGGCCCCCCTCCGGGCGCTACTCGCCATTGGACACGACTGTCTGGCCCTCGACGCCGTTAAATCCAAACAGCATGTCGAGCGTCTGGATGTACCACGGCGCGTCCTTGCCGACCTCTTCGATTTCCTTGGCAACTTCGCTGGCCTTCTTGGCGTTCGACGACTTCTTGCTCGACGAGGCATCGGAATCGTCGTCCAGGCCCTGCACTTCAATCCTCTTCTCGCCGGGCATCACCAGACCCAGGTCCTCGGTCGCCGCGTCCTTAATGCCCTCCTCCGAGAGCAGCTTGTCGACGTTTTTTTGCAGGTCGTCATTATATTGCTCGCGAATCTCGACCTGCTTGGCCAAGATGTCGCTCGAGCGTTTTGCCACATACAGGTCGCGCACGGGAAAGTACAGGCTCACGAGCGCCAGGGCGACGACAATGCCAACAAACAGCCCTCGCTGGGGACCGTGGGTAAAATCATAGATTGCCTTGACCACCGCGTTATCGTTGGCGTAGTGCATAAAGTCCGAGCCCGAAAGACGGCTTGAGGGACGGCGCGGCTTGTCGGACGCCTGGGTCGAAGGGCGCGACGCATGCTTGGAACGCGATGGGCGCACCGGACTGTCCGAGGAACTATTTGGCTGAGCATTGGGATGCGAAGTCGCCGGCGAGCTATACCTGGAGCGATCAGCGCCAGCATAACCAGACCCGCCAAGCTGCACCGAATGCGCACGGCGAGGTGACGGTTCGCGCGAACCGGCGGAATAGTGCCTGTTGTCGTAAATCTGATCCATGTGCGCCTTGTGCGGTTGAGGTTTGTTTGCGCTAAGTCCTTTAGTTATAGCACGCGGGCGGACCAGCCGGACGAGCCGTAGGACAAATCCATTACTCGAGCGCACGTGGTCGCCAACGGGCAAGTCGACGGGACGCCGCCCTTACGCCCCGCCGACCAACACCGTGTCCTACTCCTCTGCCTTTGCGGCATCCCACAGGTCGTTGAGCCCGTGGGTCGAAAGCTCGGCAAGATCAACATGGGCATCGGCCGCCATCTGCTCCATCGCGGCCCAACGGCGGCGGAACTTTGCCGTGCTGGCACGAAGGGCGCTCTCGGCGTCGATGCCCTCCTTGCGCGCAACGTTGACCAGGGCAAAGAGCAGGTCGCCAAACTCCATCTCGCGCTCGGGCGAGCCGGGCTCCTCGGCCTCAAACTCGGCACGTTCCTCGGCGACCTCGTCCCACACGTCCTGGACCGTATCCCACTCAAAGCCCACGGCAGCCGCCTTGCGCGAAACCTTCTGAGCCTGCATCAGCGCCGGCAGATGCGTGGGCACGCCGTCGAGCAGGCCCTCGGGCGCAGCCTCGCCCGCCGCCACGGCCTGGTCCTTGGCGGCCTTCTCGGCAAGCTTGACCTCGTCCCAAATCTTGAGCACCTCGTCGGAGCTGCCGGCATCCACATCGCCAAACACGTGCGGATGGCGGCGAATGAGCTTGGCGTCGATATCGCGCGCCACGTCGGCCAGCGTAAACTCGCCGGCGTCCGCCGCAATCTGTGCATGCAGCACGACTTGCATGAGCACATCACCCAGCTCCTCGCGAAGATGGGCCGCGTCATCCGCCTCGATGCAGTCGAGCGCCTCGTAGGCCTCCTCGATCATGTTCTTGCCAATGCTCTGGTGCGTCTGCTCGCGGTCCCACGGGCAGCCGTCGGGCTGACGCAGGCGCCAGATAGTCTGTACCAGATGTTGTAACTCGGCCGATGCATCGACCAGCGTGGACAGGTCACGCGAACCTTCGGCATTTTGCTGAGCCATGTGCTCGGCCATGGTTAGTCCTCCTCCATGATCACATGGCGGAACGCGCCGCCCTCGTAGATACCATAGCTGTGCGTGCCGTCCTTGGGGATGCTCACGCTACCGGGATTGAAGAGCCACAGACCCGGGTGCGCGGTGCTTTCCTCGTTGACCTTGACGTGCGTGTGACCGTAGACGAGCGCGGAGCCCTCGGGCAGCGCGGGCGCGTGATCGACGCTGTTGTGCATGCCGGCGCCAAAGACGTGGCCGTGCGTCAGGAACAGTTCGCGGCCGACCTCGTCGAACAGCGTGGCGTAGTCCGCCATGACGGGAAAGTCGAGAACCATCTGGTCGACCTCGGCGTCGCAGTTGCCGCGCACCGCGATAATGCGGTCGGCCAGGGCGTTGAGCAACGGAATCACGCGTTTGGGAGCATAGTCGCGCGGCAGGTCGTTGCGCGGACCGTGATAAAGCAGGTCGCCCAGCAGGACGATGCGGTCGGGCTGCTCGGCTTCGATGGCAGCGCAGAGGCGCTCGGTCCAATATGCCGAGCCGTGGATGTCAGAAGCGATGAGGTATTTCATGGAGGTCCTTTCGGGGTGGGGTTGACGTGGCCGGGCGCGGAATGTCGCCACCAGCCGCGTTATTCAAATCGCAGTGCCGCGCTCTGGGCCGCCTGCATCACGCGTTGGAGCGGCACATTGTGCTCACGGGCAAGGCGGGCGCAGTCTTCGTACTCGGGCGCCGCGCGCTCACTGCCGTCGGGCAAGGTGGCCACCTTGACGGACACCTCGCCCCACGGCGTCGTTACGCGCTCAAAGTAGCGCGGCAGGCAAACGCGCTCCATAACCTGGCGGCGGATGCCATTGGTCGTGGTTTCCAAAAAGATGATCGTCTGCAGGCGCTCGATATCCTCGTGGGTGCAGATTACCTGCAACTGCCAGCCAGGGCGGCCTTTCTTGCAATAGAGGGGCAGCCAGTGCACCTCGCGCGCGCCGGCCTCGCGCAGGCGGTCGGCGGCGTAGGCGAGCACCTCGGGCGACGCGTCGTCGATGTCGCACTCCAGCTTGACGATGGTTTCGGGCGCATCGGTCTCGCGGGACAGCGGAGATGTAGTTCCACGTTGCATACGGTCCGGCTCCTTTCCGCACGGGCTCGTTTTATTCACCCAAACGCTAGCACATCGCGAGCGGCGCAAGTGTGGCGGCGCGCGATGAGCGCGATTTTCCTTGTCTGCAAGAACCGACACTCCACCGCCTCGGCCAAACATGTACATCAGCCTCCAAACATGTCATTTTTTGTCGGTTTTGGAGGCTGAGGTACATGATTCGAAGCAAGGCCGATGTCGCGAGCCCGCCCTTATGCGCCGCCCGTCCTTTCCAGTCGATTTCGGCCCCCCGGCGCGTACATCGCACTGGAGGCCGCGCCGTTACAATGGAGCAGATTCGCTTGACGTAAAGGAGCCACCATGTCTGCCTGCCCGCTGGTCGATTGCCATACTCACACCTCGTTTTCGGACGGACACGCCTCGTTTGAAGACAACGTCCGCGCCGCTGCTGCAGCCGGTTGCCGCACCATGGTCTCGGCCGATCACCTTACCCTGCCTGCCAGCATGGATGCCACCTGCGAGGTGCAGGTTGTCGAGGGCGACCTGCCGGCGCATCGTCTGGCTTTTGAGGATGCCTGCAAGCTTGCCGCGCAGATTGCGCCGGAGCTCGAGCTTGTCTATGGCTTTGAGTGCGATTGGTACGAAGGCTGCGAGCCTTTGGTTGAGCGCTGGTCCCGAGGCGCCGTCGTACGCCTGGGCAGCGTGCATTGGATTGGTAACCCGGGCAATATCATGGCAGGCGCTGCGGGCGCGACGGGGACAGAGGGCGTCGCACGCCCCGATACGCCCGACTCACGCTGCGGCTGGATCGACGACGACACCAACCTGCACGTTTGGGAAAACTTAGGTGTGCGCGGCGTGTGGGAGCGCTATGTCGATGAATGGTGCCGCGCCTGCGAAAGCTCGCTCAACTTTGATGTGATGGCTCACCCCGACCTGGTCATGCGCTTTTCGAAGGAAGGCTTTGCGCCCGACTTTGACCCCGCGCCGTTTTGGCGGCAGATGGCCGAGTGTGCGCACGATACGGACCGCCGCGTTGAGGTCTCGACCGCCGCACCGCGCAAGGGGCTCGACGACTACTATCCCGCGACCGGCCTTTTGCGCTGCTTTGCCCATGCCGAGGCGCCCATTACCTTTGGCTCGGATGCGCACCGCGCCTGTGATATTTGCTGGAATATCCGCGAGGCCCAAGCCCATGCCTACGACTGCGGCTACCGAACCTTCGACATCCCCCACCCCACCGGCGAATGGGAGTCCACACCCCTCGCCTAGCCATCCCTTCATAAGTTGCGGTGAAATAGCTCCTGTTTATAGCCCTAAGACCGTCAAACAAGAACTATTCCACCGCAACTTCTATGGTCATCGGGGACGTTCTTTAACGACTAGTGGCGGCGGGCGTTGAGTTCGCCGGCCAGCTCGTCGAGGGTAATGCCGTAGCGCTCAAGCGTCACGAGCAGGTGGTAGACCAGGTCGCCAGCCTCGTAGCGAATGTGATCATGGTCGTTATCCTTGCAGGCCATGATCACCTCGCTCGCCTCCTCGGCAAGCTTCTTGAGCAGCTCATCCTCCACATCGGTCAGCAGTCGAGCGGTATAGCTTTCCTGCGGCGACGCATCGCGACGACCGTGAATCACCTCGGCCAGCCCCGTTAGCGTCTCGCCGATATTTCCATCCTGAACATTTGCGGTACGCACACCCATGGTTCAATCCTTTCTGGTTGGCCAAGCGCCTGGTCGAGCGCCCGCCCTACGCGAGTTTCTTAAAGAAGCAGGTACGGTTGCCGGTATGGCAGGCCGGACCCGGCGAGTCGACCTTGACCAGCAGCGTATCGCTATCGCAGTCGGCCCAGAGTTCGCGAACCTCCTGCATGTTGCCGCTCGTCGCGCCCTTGTTCCAGAGCTCCTGGCGACTGCGGCTCCAAAACCACGTGGTGCCGGTCTTGAGCGTCAGCCCCACCGACTCCTCGTTCATCCAGGCAACCATGAGCACCTCGCCGGTGTCATACTGCTGAACCACACAAGGAATCAGCCCGCGGGCGTCGTACGCAAGCTTTGAAGGATCGGTTATCTCTTCCATTTCTCTCCCCAAATTCAAACTTCGCAGGTCGGCGAGGGTTGTCCAGGTGCCCGAGATTCCGAGCGACAAGCCCGACGACGCGTACTTAAGTACGCGAGGAGGGTTGGAGCCGGAAGGTCGGGTGCCTGGGCAAGCCGCAGCGCTAGAAGTCCAACCTGACAGGGATGCCTTGAGAGGCCATATACTCCTTCACCTGGCGAATGCTGAAGGTTCCAAAGTGAAAGACGCTCGCCGCCAGCACGGCGTCGGCCTCGCCCTCGATCACGCCCTCGGCAAAATGCTCGAGCGTGCCCACGCCGCCGCTCGCGATGACGGGGATTGGCACCGCGCGGGCTACGGCGCGGGTGAGCGCCAAATCAAAACCGGCCTTGGTGCCGTCGCGGTCCATGCTGGTGAGCAAGATCTCGCCGGCGCCGCGACGAGCCGCCTCCTCGGCCCACGCCACCGCGTCGATGCCCGTGGCGTTGCGACCGCCCGCCGTGAAGACTTCCCACTTGTCGGCACTGGGTGCGCCGGGCAAACCGACGCGCTTGGCATCGATCGCCACGACCACGGCCTGGCTGCCAAACGCCGCGGCGGCCTGGCTAATCAGCGACGGATCGCGCACGGCCGCCGAGTTGAGCGACACCTTGTCGGCACCGGCGGCAACCATGGTGCGCATGCCCGCCAGGTCGCGAAAGCCGCCGCCCACGGTATAGGGAATGGCGAGCTCCTCGGCCGCATGCGCCGCCATCTCGATGGTCGTCGCACGGTTGTCGCTCGTGGCGGTAATGTCCAGGAAGACGACCTCGTCCGCACCCTCGCGGTCGTAGGCACGCGCCAGTTCCACCGGATCGCCCGCATCGCGCAAGCTCACAAAGTTAACTCCCTTGACCACGCGGCCGTCCTTGACGTCCAGACAGGGAATTACGCGCTTGGTAAGCATGGGCTACTCCTCCCCTCGGGCGGCGGCCAACGCCTGGGCCAGCGTAAAGTTGCCCTCGTAGAGCGCACGGCCGGTAATGGCGCCTTCAATCGCGCCCTCACCCACCGCGGCCAGTGCGCGGATGTCGTCGAGCGTCGAGATGCCGCCCGAAGCCACGACGGGAAAGCCCGCGACCTCGGCCACATGGCGATACGCCGCCACATCGATACCCGTCTGCATGCCATCGCGCGCGATGTCGGTATACACCAGATGCTTAAAGCCCAGCTCGGAAAGCTGCGCCACGGCATCGTCGAGCGCCACACCTGCGCCGTCGCGCCAGCCGTTCACCTTGACCTGACCGTCGCGCGCGGCGATGTCTGCCACCAGCAACTCGCCAAAGCCTTGGGCTGCCACTTCGGCAAAACCCGGCTCGGTCACCAGCACGGTGCCCAGCGCGATACGGCATGCGCCGTAGCCTGCCAACTCGTCGATGCGCGCAAGCGAGCGGACGCCGCCGCCCACGTCCACGGACAGACCGTCGACGCCGCAGATGGCCTTAATCGCCGCCGAGTTGGCAGCGCGTGCGCCCTCGTCCTCGCCAAAGGCAGCGGACAGGTCGACGACGTGCACCCAGCTCGCGCCCTGTTCGGCAAACGTGCGGGCAACGGCCACGGGATCGTCGGAATATACCTTGCAGCGGCTGCGGTCACCGCGCTCCAGGCGCACGACCTTGCCACCGATCAGATCGATTGCGGGAAACAGGATCATCGGCCAACCTCCTCGACGATGCTCACAAAGTTCTTAAGGATGCGCTGACCCAGCGCGGAGGATTTCTCGGGATGGAACTGGCAGCCCCACACGTTGCCATGGCGCACGATGCACGGGAAGCTCCGCGTATAGTGTGTGCACGCCAGCACATCGGCGGCATCGGCGTCGTCAGCCACCGCGTAGCTGTGGGTGAAGTACATGTTGGCACCCTCGGCAAAACCGGCAAGCAGCGGATCGGCCGCACCGGTGGGCGTCATGTGCACCTGGTCCCAGCCCACGTGCGGCACCTTCAGGCGGCTCGACTCCAAGCGCGTGCACGAACCGCGCATAATGCCCAGGCCATCGACCCAGGGACCGCCAGCCTGCTCGGGGGCGCTGCCGTCGGCGACCGCGCCCTCGTCCGCAGGCACGCCCTCGTTGCCGCGCTCAAAAAATAGCTGAAGGCCCAGGCAGATGCCGAGCAGCGGGGTTCCGGCGGCAACGGCGTCGAGCACCTCGTCCGCCTCGCCGCTCTGGCGCATAAAGGCGATCGCGTCATAGAACGCACCCACGCCCGGGATGACCAGGCCGTCGGCGCGGCGGATCTGCTCCGGATCGTCCGACGTGCAGGCGGCGGCACCGGCGCGCACAAGCCCGCGCACGACGCTCGACAAGTTGCCTTTGTGGTAGTCGACCACCACGATCTTCGGTTCGCCCACGCGACCCTCCTTTTTCCCATTCAAAACCTGCCAAAAAGGGACAGGTTTATTTTGGTCGGTTAAACGTTCACCCACCGTATGAGACAGCATTTCCGCAGATAAAACCTGCCAAAATAAACCTGTCCCTTTTTGGCAGGCTACAGCGAGCCCTTGGTGCTGGGGATGCCCTGCACGCGGGGATCGAGCTCGCAGGCGTGGCGCATCGTGCGGCCCACGGCCTTAAAGGCGGCCTCGATAATGTGATGCGAGTTGCCGCCTGCGAGCTCGCGCACGTGCAGCGTGAGCTTGGCATCGCGCGCAAAGGCATAGAAGAACTCGACGGCCAGCTCGGTATCGAAGCTGCCCACACGTTCGGTCGGCACGGGCAGCTCGCAGTAGGCCTGGCCGCGACCCGAAATGTCCACGGCGGCCATCACGAGCGTCTCGTCCATGGCAATCGCCGCGTCGGCAAAGCGCGTAATACCCGCCTTGTCGCCCAGCGCTTGGCAAAACGCCTCACCCAGCACAATGCCCGTGTCCTCGACGGTATGGTGCGCGTCGACCTCCACGTCGCCTACCGCATGCACCGTCAAATCAAACAGGCCATGGCGGCCAAAGGCGTTGAGCATGTGGTCGAAAAACGGTACGCCCGTCGAGATATCGCACACGCCGCATCCGTCCAGGTCGAGTTTGACAACAATGTCGGTCTCCCCCGTCTTGCGGGTCACCTCGGCATAACGGCTCATCTACATCTCCTCCTTCACCAGCGCGGCAAACGCAGCCAGCACCTCATCGTTTTCCTGCGGGGTGCCCACGGTAATGCGCAGACAGTCCGCAAGCCCCGGCACGTAGCTAAAGTCGCGCACCAAAATCGAATACTCGTCGCGCAGGCGCTCACGCACGCGCGTAGCATGCGGCGTGCGCACGAGCACAAAGTTCGCCGCACTCGGCCATGCCTCCACGGGCAGACCCCCGGCAGCCATTGCGCGCAGGGCACACAGTTCGCGCTCGCGCTCGGATGCGACCTGTGCCACCACGGGCGCATACGCATCGCGGGCGCGCACGCAGGCAAGCGCCGCCGCCTGGCTCAGCACGTTGACCGAATAGATCTGGCGAATCGCCGCGAACACGTCGATGACCTCGGGCGCCGCAATCACATAGCCCAGACGCGTGCCGGCGGCGCCAAACGCCTTGGACAGCGTATGCAGGATCACCAAGTTGGGATGCTCGGCGATAAGTCCCTGCGCTGTGGTGGCCGCGCCAAACGAAGCGTCGGCGAACTCAACGTAGGCCTCGTCGACCATCACCATGCCGGGGCACGCATCGCACAGGGCCGCGACAAAGTCGAGCGGTGCCACGTCACCCGTGGGGTTATTGGGCGAGGTCACAATGGCCAAGTTGCACTCGGGCGCCGCCGCGAGCACGGCAGCCTGGTCGAGCTCAAAGGTCGCCGGGTCGCGCCACACGTCGCGCACCTCGGTCTGACAGAGCGACGCAAAGAACGCATACTCGCTAAAACACGGCGGGCAGTTGAGCAGGGTCCGCCCCGCGCCGCCAAACGCCAGCAGGTAGTTATAGAGCAGCTCGTCGCCGCCGTTGCCCACGCAGATATTCTCGCGCGCCACGCCATGCCAAGCGGCAAGCTCGTCGCGCAGGTCGTTCGACATGGGATCGGGGTAGCGGTTGAGCGGCGTGGCAGCCAGGGCGGCGTCGACCGCCTCGCGCACGCCAGCCGGCACGGGATAGGTGTTCTCGTTGGCCGAAAGGTTGATGCGCGTGGGCGTAAAGTTGGGATCGTAGGGCTCAATGCCAGCCAAGTAGGGCTGGACGAGCTCCTTCATGCGAGACGTCAGCTCGGCCATATTAGGCCTCCTCGCCGGTCGCGCCAGCGCCATCCGCGCTTGCAGCCGCTAGGTCCACACCCTCGGCGACCGTCGCCACGGCGTCGCCCGGCCAGGCGACCTTGGTCAGGTCGGCCGCGGCCAGAGACTCAGCACTCACGGCACCCTCGCCCTGCTCCAGCACACGGCGACGCAGTGCGGCGGAAAGCGCGTGTGCCCACAGGCCCTCGGCCTCGGCCAAACGCTGCGTCGCGGGAGCGTCCGAGAGCAGGCCCTCGGGCGTATAGCAAATGACGCTCGAGCGCTTGACGAATTCTTCGACCGAAAGCGGGTTGGAGAACATGGCCGTGCCGCCGGTCGGCAGCGTGTGGTTGGGGCCGGCAACATAATCGCCAAGCGGCTCGGAGCTCCAAGCGCCCACAAAGATGGCGCCGGCGTTGCGAATGCCGCCGAGCAGGCCCATCGCATCCTTGCAGTGCAGCTCTAGGTGCTCGGGCGCCACGGTGTTCACCGCCTCGACGGCAGCAGCCATATCGGCGGCCACCACGATGGTGCCCTCGTTGTCGAGCGAGGCGCGCGTGATCTCGGCACGCGGGGACTGTGCCACCAGAATGTCGATACCCGCCTCGACCTCGCGCGCAAACTGCTCGTCGCAGGTCACCAGATAGCAGGCTGCTAGCGGATCGTGCTCGGCCTGGGCCATCAGGTCAGCCGCGACCACCATGGGCTTGGCCGTGGCATCTGCCAGCACGCAGACCTCGGAGGGGCCGGCGACCATGTCGATGCCCACGTCGCCCGAGACAATCTGCTTGGCCGCGGCAACAAAGGCGTTGCCCGGACCGGTGATTTTGTCGACGCGCGGAATGGTCTCGGTACCGTACGCCAGCGCGGCCACGGCCTGGGCGCCGCCCACCATATAGATCTCGTCCACGCCGCCAAGCTTTGCCGCCGCGAGCGTGTAGGGACTGATCAGGCCGTCCTTTTGCGGCGGGGTCACCATGACCACGCGCTCAACGCCGGCCACCTTGGCGGGAATGGCATTCATGAGCACCGTGGAGGGATACTGCGCGCGACCGCCCGGCACGTAGATGCCGGCCGCCGCAAGCGGGGTCACCTTAACCCCGAGCATGGTGCCATCTGCACGCGTGGTAAACCAGCTCTGCTCGACCTCGCGCTGGTGGAACTCGCGAATCTGGCGCGCAGCCTTCTCGAGCGCCGCGACAAAGGCCGGGTCGAGGCCTTCGAGCGCGGCATCGATCTGCTCTTGCGGCAGACGGAAGCTCTGCAGCTCAACACCGTCAAAACGCTGACAGTAGTCGCGCACCGCGGCATCGCCGTTGGCGCGCACGTTGGCCACGATATCGCGGGCGGCGTCGACGATGTTTTGCGGCAGCACGCCCTTACGGTTGAGCTGGTTGGTAACGAGACGCTCACCGGGAGCAAGCTTGATAGTCTTCATATCGGTGTCCCCTATCGGTCGAGGTTGTGTTCGAAAAACGAGCGGCCGGGCGGCGGCGCCCATCGGCCCGCAGCCCAGACGTTGGGGCGCCCGTGCGTGCTCGCGCTATTGTGCCGAGCCCGCAACGGGCTCAAAATGCTTGTCCTTAACGGCCGCCGCCAAGCGATCTGCCAGATTACGTACGCGCGGATCTAAGCGAGCGGCGCCCGGGTTGACAAAAAAGCGCGCCGTGCAGTCCATAATGCGGCCGGTGATGACCAAATCGTTGTCGCGCAGCGTGGCACCCGTGGCGGTAATATCCACGATACGGTCGGTCATGCCGACGATGGGGCCCAGCTCGATGTTACCGTGCAGCGAGACGATATCGGCGTTCACACCGCGCTCGGCATACCAGGCACTCGCGATGCGCGGATACTTGGTTGCCACGCGAAGCGACCCGCGGCGAGCATAGTTGCGCTCGGCCTGACCGGCGCGCCACGCGGGCTCTGCCTCGATAAAGGTGCACAGGCCATAGCCCAGATCGACCAGCTGCAGCAGGTTGAGGTCGGCCTCGATGAGCGAGTCCCAGCCGCAGATGCCGCAATCGGCGCCACCGCAGCCCACAAAGGCGGGCGCATCGCTGGGTCGCACGATAACAAACTCGATATCGCCGACCGTGCCCTCACCGGCACGCGTGTCGCGACCGCGCACAATCAGGTGACGGCCGGGGTCACGCAACTCAGAGACGTCCAGGCCCGCGGCCTCGAGCACGTCGAGCGTGTCTGCCTTGAGCGAGCCCTTGGGCACGGCAATGCGCAGCGGACCCTCGGCGCCACGGCCCGCGGCGTGATCGCCGTCGGAAGCGGTGTCCTCTGCCGAGGTACGAGCGGCCTCCAAACGCTCGAGCGAAAAGGCGAAGCCCGCCGCCGGCACCTCGATGCCGTCGCCAAATGCGCCGGTAAAGATGGAGTCGTAGCGTCCGCCCGAACCGACCGGATCGGGCAAGCCACCGGCATAGGCCTTAAAGACCAGGCCCGTGTAGTAATCGAAAGAGTTCATAATGGAGAAATCGAACGACAGCACCTGGGCGTCCTCGGGAGCCAAACCCTCGACCAGGGCACGCAGCTCGCGCGTCGGCGGCGCGGCGATACCGGCGGCCTCCAGCAGCGCGTCCACGCGGTCGAGCACCTCGGCACCACCGTGCAGGCGCGGCAGTTCGCTAATGGCGGCCTTGACGGCATCAGACTCGGTGCTGGCAGCCACGCGGGCATCGAGGCCCACAAAGTCGTTGGCATGCACGCAGCGCAGGGCCTCGGCTGCCAGCTCGCGATCCTCGCACGCCGCGAGCAACTCCTTAAAAGGACGCACGCTACCTGCGATAATACGAGCATCGGGAAGCGCCAGCTTACGCACGGCCTCGGCCACCAGCGAAACAATCTCTACATCGCCCGCGGTATCGCCCGCACCGATAAGCTCAAAGCCCAGCTGCGTAAACTGACGCGAGCCACCGGCATTGCGCTGGCACTCGCGAACCACCGGCGCCTCGTAGCGAAGGCGCAGGGGTAGATCGGCCGCGCGCATGCGGGTCGAAACCAGGCGCACGATCGGCAGCGTGTTGTCGGGACGGACCACCAGCAGGCGACCGTCGTCATCAAAGAGCTTAAACGGCGTGTCCGCAATGCGGCCGCCCTCCTCGAGCGAACCCTTGTCCTCGAGCAGCGGCGTCTCGACCGGAAGGTAATGATGCTCCCTAAAGCAGCCCTTCACCGTATACGCGATCTCCTCGCGTGCCTGAGCCTCCTCGGGCAATATGTCCCGGAATCCCCACGGTGTGGCCGTCATCTGGTGAGCCTCCTCATGCTGTGTTTCATATAGAACGAAAGACCGGCATAGCTCCGCCGATCTTCTGGGTACTTTAGCATACTAGAGTGCTTGCGGGGAGAACCGTCGCCCTCGGCTCACAGCGTATTCATTTGGAAACAATGGAGCGGGTTACCCGCGGCCCACCTCTACAGCGAAGGGCATCGACAGCCCATCCGGAAAAACGTCCGAGGTCCTGCTCGCTCAGCGGAAGAGCCTACAGACGAGGGCCGGGGAGGCATGCTTTGTTTTGAGAAGTGGGCTCCGCGAACTTCTCAAAACAAAGCATGCCTCCCCGGCCCCGGCAATGTAATTTTGGCTAACCATAGTTAGATGCACGGCTTCTAAGGCAGCGTAAGCAAGGTCCCCATTACATAAAAAAGAATCAGCCCACGCATATCGAAACGGTCAAGAGGGCCGCCTCCGGGCGGGTGCCTTCCTCTGAGACTGTCTCTTATACACATCTGACGCTGCCGACGAAGTAATGCCTGTGTAGATCTCGGTGGTCGCCGTATCATTAAAAAAGGGG